>NZ_JBDPNJ010000008.1:0-136977 GCF_039770665.1 Paracoccus sp. SSK6
GAAGCCGGCTGGTCCGCCCCCGAATTCGCGGCCTTTGTCAGCAGCGTGATCGAATCGGGTGTCGATCCGTCGCGGATGGACGGCATCCGGGCGCGGCTGCGCGAACTGGGGCTGGAACCCTATGACGCGCTGTCGCCGCCCCTGATGGACGCCATCGCGACCCATATCGCCAAGCGTTCCGGCGCGCTGGCTGCTTGACGGGCTGCCGATCCCCCCACACAAAACCAAGGGGCCGCGACGCGGCCCCTTCGGCCTTGACCGAACGACCGAACAGGAGAAGTGACAATGAGAACCCGTGCCGCCGTAGCGCTGGAAGCTGGCAAGCCGCTGGAAGTGATGGAAGTCAACCTCGAAGGCCCGAAGGCGGGCGAGGTGATGGTCGAGATCAAGGCCACCGGCATCTGCCACACCGACGAATTCACCCGCTCGGGCGACGACCCGGAAGGCATCTTCCCGGCGATCCTGGGCCACGAGGGCGCGGGCGTCGTGGTCGAGGTCGGCCCCGGCGTCACCTCGGTCAAGCCGGGCGACCACGTGATCCCGCTCTACACCCCCGAATGCCGCCAATGCCCGTCCTGCCTGTCGGGCAAGACCAACCTCTGCACGGCGATCCGCGCCACCCAGGGCCAGGGCCTGATGCCCGACGGCACCACGCGCTTCTCGATGCTGGATGGCACGCCGATCCATCACTACATGGGCTGCTCGACCTTCTCGAACTACACGGTGCTGCCCGAGATCGCGGTGGCCAAGGTCCGCGAGGACGCGCCCTTCGACAAGATCTGCTACATCGGCTGCGGCGTGACCACCGGCATCGGCGCGGTCATCAACACCGCCAAGGTGGAAATCGGCGCCAAGGCGGTGGTCTTCGGCCTGGGCGGCATCGGGCTGAACGTGATCCAGGGCCTGCGTCTGGCGGGCGCCGACATGATTATCGGCGTTGATCTCAACAACGACAAGAAGGAAATGGCCGAGCGCTTCGGGATGACCCATTTCGTCAACCCCAAGGAAATCGACGGCAGCATCGTCCAGCATATCGTCGAGATGACCAAGACCCCCTTCGACCAGATCGGCGGGGCGGATTATTCCTTCGACGCGACCGGCAGCACCAAGGTGATGCGCGACGCACTGGAATGCACCCATCGCGGCTGGGGCCAGTCGATCATCATCGGCGTGGCTGCGGCGGGCGCCGAGATCAGCACGCGGCCGTTCCAGTTGGTCACGGGCCGGGTCTGGAAGGGCACGGCCTTCGGCGGGGCGCGCGGGCGCACGGACGTTCCGAAGATCGTGGACTGGTACATGGACGGCAAGATCGAGATCGACCCGATGATCACCCACACCATGCCGCTGGACGACATCAACAAGGGCTTCGATCTGATGCACAAGGGCGAGTCGATCCGCTCGGTCGTCCTTTACTGATCCTTAAGGGCTGCATAGGTAAGGAAACGGCGGGGCCATGGTCCCGCCGTCGCCATGAGAAACGAAGGAGCAGGCCGATGCGTCACCAGTGGCTGGACGATGACGACGACGACGAACCGGAAGAGGACGACCGGCGCCACGAGGGCGAGAAGGACGGCGGCCTGGGCCTTCCCGAAGGCGACAAGATCGGCAAGCTGTATTTCAAGTCGCGCACGGTGATCGTCGCGGGCACCATCAACGACAAGCTGGCGCAGCGCACCGTGGCGCATCTGCTGGCCCTGGCCGAGGACTCGGACCGTCCGATCAACATGCTGATCTCGTCCCCCGGCGGGCATGTGGAATCGGGCGACATGATCCATGACGTGATCAAGTTCATCCGCCCGACCGTGCGCACCATCGGGTCGGGCTGGGTCGCCTCGGCGGGCGCGCTGATCTTCGTGGCCGCGAAGAAGGAAAACCGCTACTGCCTGCCGAACACGCGCTTCCTGATCCACCAGCCCTCGGGCGGGATCGGCGGCACGTCGTCGGACATGATGATCCAGGCCGAACAGGTCCGCCTGATGCGCGACCGGCTGAACCAGATCTTCGCCGATGCCACCGGCCAGACGGTCGAGCGGATCGAGAAGGACACGCAGCGCGACTTCTGGCTGAACACGCAGGAAGCGCTGGATTACGGATTGCTGGGCCGCGTGATCCGCTCCGTGGACGAACTGGCCTGACGCCAGGGGGCGGGGCGGATTGCCGCCCTGCCCGACCGGGCGGCGGATGCCGTCCCTTTGGTGCAGACGCCCGGATTTGGCATTGCGGCCCGCGCGCGCGCGTCGTTACGTCGCCGCGTCACCGGGCGGCAGCGCGCCCGAACCAGCAGGAGAGACGCGATGAGCCTGGAAACCCTTTCCGAAAACCGCAGCTTCGGCGGCACGCAGGGCGTTTACCGCCACCGCTCGCAGGCGACGAACACCGACATGACCTTCGCGGTCTTCATGCCGGAACTGGTGGCGGGCGAACGCGTGCCGGTGCTGTGGTACCTGTCGGGCCTGACCTGCACCCATGAAAACGCCATGACCAAGGCCGCAGCGCAAGCATGGTGCGCCGAGGCCGGCATCGCCATCGTCTTTCCCGACACCTCGCCGCGCGGCGAGGGCGTGGCGGATGACGAGGCCTATGACCTGGGCAAGGGCGCGGGCTTCTATGTCAACGCGACGCAGGATCCTTGGGCGCCGCATTTCCAGATGTGGCAATACATCGTCCACGAACTGCCGGAACTGGTGGCGGGCAACTTCGCCATCGACCCCGAGGCCATGGGCATCACCGGCCATTCCATGGGCGGGCACGGCGCGCTGACCATCGCCATGACCCATCCCGAACGCTACAAGTCCGTCTCGGCCTTCGCGCCCATCGCCAACCCCACCGAATCCGACTGGGGCCAGAAGCAGCTGACCGCCTATCTGGGTGATGACCGCAGCACTTGGCGCGCCCATGATTCCACCATCCTGATGACCGAGCGCGGCTATCCGGGCGAGGTTCTGATCGACCAGGGCAGCGCCGACCAGTTCCTGGACAAGCTCAAACCCGAGGCCCTGGCCCAGGCCATGACGGCGCGCAGGCAGCCGGGCCAGTTCCGCATGCAGCCCGGCTATGACCACAGCTATTTCTTCGTGCAAAGCTTCATGGCCGACCATGTGATGTGGCACGCCGAACGACTTTTGTAGGGCCTTGCCGATCATTCCCGGCCGCTTTGGCATTTAGCCCTAAGACTTTAGGGCTAAATGCCAAAACCGCGCATTGACGCAAGGGGATGGCGGTCAAAGAGTGGCTGTTGGACGGCACGGGAGGAGGAAGCCCGCTGCCTGCTTCCAACAGCGGAGGAGCACTTCATGAAAAGATTGCTGAACAGCACGGTCGCCGTGCTGCTTCTCACTGGCGCGGCCGCCTATGCCAACGACAGCGTTCTGGCCGAGACGGGCAAGCCGGAACAATGGGCGATCCAGACCGGCGACTATGCCAACACGCGCTATTCCGAACTGGACCAGATCAACCGCGACAACGTGGGCGACCTGCGGGTGGCCTGGACCTTCTCGACCGGGGTGCTGCGCGGCCACGAGGGCAGTCCCTTGGTGATCGGCGACATCATGTATGTCCACACGCCCTTCCCCAACAACGTCTTCGCCCTTGACCTGAACAACGACGGCAAGATCCTGTGGCGTTACGAACCCCAGCAGGACCCCGAAGTCATCGCGGTGATGTGCTGCGATACCGTCAACCGCGGCCTGGCCTATGCCGACGGGATGATCCTGCTGTCGCAGGCCGACACCACCGTGGTGGCGCTGGATGCCAAGTCGGGCGAGGTGAAATGGTCCACCAAGATCGGCGACCCGGCCATCGGCGAGACGCTGACCGCGACCGTGATGCCGGTCAAGGACAAGGTGATGGTCGGCGTTTCGGGCGGTGAATACGGCGTCCGTGGCCGGATGACCGCGCTGAACCTGGCCGATGGATCCGTGGCCTGGAAGGCCTATTCCACCGGCCCCGACGAGGAAATGCTGGTCGATCCCGAAAAGACCACCCATCTGGGCAAGCCGGTCGGCAAGGACAGCAGCCTGAACAGCTGGGAAGGCGATCAGTGGAAGATCGGGGGCGGCTCGATCTGGGGATGGTTCTCCTACGATCCCGACCTGAACCTGGTCTATTACGGAACCGGCAACCCCTCGACCTGGAACCCGTCGCAGCGTCCGGGCGACAACAAGTGGTCGATGACCATCATGGCGCGTGATGCCGATACCGGCATGGCCAAGTGGTTCTACCAGATGACGCCCCATGACGAATGGGACTTCGACGGCGTCAACGAGAACATCCTGACCGACCAGGAAATCGACGGCCAGATGCGCAAGCTTCTGACCCATTTCGACCGCAACGGCTTTGCCTATACGCTGGACCGCGAGACGGGCGAGTTGCTGGTGGCCGAGAAGTTCGACCCGGCCGTCAACTGGGCCACCGGCGTGGACATGGATCCGAATTCGGAAACATATGGCCGCCCCCAGGTCGTGGCCGAATACTCGACCGCCCAGAACGGCGAGGACGAGAACACCACCGGCATCTGCCCGGCGGCGCTCGGCTCCAAGGACCAGCAGCCCGCGGCCTATTCGCCCAAGACCAAGACCTTCTACGTGCCGACCAACCACGTCTGCATGGACTATGAACCGTTCCGCGTCGCCTATACGGCGGGCCAGCCCTATGTCGGCGCCACCCTGTCGATGTATCCGGCGCCCGACAGCCATGGCGGCATGGGCAACTTCATCGCCTGGGACAATATCGAGGGCAAGATCAAGTGGTCGCTGCCCGAGCAGTTCTCGGTCTGGTCGGGTGCCTTGGCCACGGCGGGCGACGTGGTCTTCTATGGCACGCTGGAAGGCTATCTGAAGGCGGTCGATGCCGACACGGGCAAGGAACTTTACAAGTTCAAGACCCCGTCCGGGATCATCGGCAACGTGATGACCTATGTCCATGGCGGCAAGCAGTACATCGGCATCCTGTCGGGCGTCGGCGGCTGGGCAGGCATCGGCCTCGCGGCGGGCCTGACCAACCCGAACGAGGGCCTGGGCGCCGTGGGCGGCTATGCCGCGCTGGGTGATTACACCGAACTTGGCGGGCAGCTGACCGTGTTCGAACTGCCGGGCGAGGCTTCGGCCTCGGCTGAACCGGCGGCTGAGCCGGCGGCGGAACCGGCGCCTGCCGAAGGCGGCACCAGCGGCTAATACTTTCGGCCCGCCCACGCAAACTTGCACTGTGAAACGGTCCCCCCGTGGTTAAGCTGCGGGGGGATTTTACCTGACGAGGGCAGGTAAAAAGGGACTTCTTGGGAGGAATGACAGCATGAAAGCCATCACCAGCCTGACGGCGCTGGTCCTTGGTGCGTCGCTGGCCGCCACGGCCTGGGCGCAGGATACGACGACGGCCCCCGCGGCCGAGGCAGGGGCCGGTGCGGCTGCCGCGGCATCGGGCAATGCGCCCGCAGCCGAAGGCGCGGCGGCGGCTGAAGCCGCGCCCGAGGGAAGCGACGCCCCTGCCGAGATGGCCGGAGGGGCGGCCACCCTTCCCAACGGCATGGACATCACCCCCGTCACGCAGGAAAACGGCCGCTGGTACAATGCCGAAGGTATTCCGACCTTCAAGATCGACGGCAAGGTCGTCGATTTTGCGACTTTCAACGGCTTCCGTCGCTATCATGCCGAATGCCATGTCTGCCACGGACCGGACGGCGAAGGCTCGACCTATGCGCCTGCACTGAAGAACTCGGTGCTGCGGATGGATTACTACGAGTTCCAGGAGGTCGTGGCCTCGGGGCGTCAAGGCACGAACTCGGTCATGCCGGCCTTCGGGACGAACAAGAACGTCTGGTGCTACATCGACGATATCTATGTCTATCTGCTGGCTCATGGGACCGGAGAGATCGGCCGTGGGCGTCCTGCGGAGCGCGGCGAAAAGACCGACGAATACAAGGCGCAGGAAGAATCCTGCATGTCGATGTAAGATGCGCGGGCTTTCGAGGCTGGCGCTGATCCTGGCCTTGTCGGGCACCCTGCCTGTCTCGGCGCAGGTGGCGGATCTGCGGTCAAACACGCAGTTCCGCGTCTGCGCCGACCCGGCCAACGCGCCCATGTCGGTCCGCGACGGGTCGGGGTTCGAAAACAGGCTGGCCCAGGCTTTCGGGGAATGGCTGGGCCGGCCCGTGACCTATACCTGGTTTCCCTCGGGCATGGGCTTCATCGCCAAGACCCTGCGCGAAGGAAAATGCGATGTCGTCATGGGCTATGCCCAGGGCGACGAACTGGTGCAGAACACGAACCATTATTATACCTCGGTCTATGGGATCGTGACGCGCCGGGACAGCGATCTGGCCAAGGTCGATCACCTGTCCGACCCGGCGTTGAAGGGCCACGACCTGGGCGTCGTGGCGGGCACGCCGCCCGCCACGATCATGGCGCGGGCGGGGCTGGCCAAGGACATGCGCGGCGTCGATCTGTTCGTGGACCGTCGGGTCGAGGATCCGGTGGGCGACCTGATCGCGGGCGTCAAGGACGGCACGCTGGATGCCGCCGTGTTGTGGGGGCCCTTGGCCGGGCCGCGCGTCAAGGACGATCCCGACCTGCAGTTCACGCCGCTGCTGAAGGAAACGGCGGGGCCCAAGATGTTCTATCGCATCACCATGGGGGTGCGGCTGCCGGAACAGGAATGGAAGCGGGAGTTGAACAGCCTGATCCGCCGCCACCAGGACGACATCCACGCCATCCTGCGCGATGCGGGCGTGCCGCTGGTGGACGATTACGGCAAGGAGCTGATCCCGTGATCCGCGCGGTCCTGCTGGCACTTCTGCTGGCGGGACCGGTCGCCGCCCAGGTGCCTGAACCGGGCGGCTACCGGGGCGAGCCTTACCGCGCCCCGGTCCCCGCGACCCTGCAAGGCGCCACGGTCATCGACGGCGCGCAGGCGATCCGGCTGCAGGCGGAGGGCGTGCCCTTCCTGGATGTCCTGCCCCGCAAGACCCGGCCCGAAGGGCTGCCCGAAGGCACGATCTGGCGCGAGCCGGTGCATGAAACGATCCCCGGCGCGGTCTGGCTGTGGGATACCGGCTATGACAGGCTGGCCCCCGCCGAACAGGCGCGCCTGGAACGCGGCCTGGCCGAGGCATCGAAGGGCGATCCCGCAGCGCCCCTGGTCATCTTCTGCCGCAGCGACTGCTGGATGAGCTGGAATGCCGCGCGCCGGGCCGTCGCCCTGGGCTATACCGCCGTCCACTGGTTTCCCGGCGGGATCGAGGACTGGCAGCAGGCGGGCGGCGCCCCCCTGGTCAGGGCGACACCTGTCGCCCCGTGAACTGCCCGAAGGCGCGGGGGCCCGAAGGCATGGCGATCTCGGACGTGATGGACAGGCTGGCGGCGTCCAGGATGACCAGCCTGTCCGAATCCCAGTTGGCGACCGCGACCGCCTTGCCATCCGGCAGCGGGCTGATGCCTTCGGGATAGTCGCCGATGGGGATTTCGTCCAGGACATCCAGGGTGACGGGATCGAAGACCGTCAGCGTGCCCGCATACTGGTTGGTGACAAAGCCGCGCCCGCCCGCAAAGCCCACCGCATAGGGGTGGCTGCCGGTGGGGATGCTGCCCGCCAGCCTGCCCGCGCCGGGGTCGATCACCGACACCGTGTCACCCTGCACATCCGCCGTCCAGAACCGCCCGTCATGGAAGGTGATGCCGAAGGGATGCGCGCCCGCCGTCCTGACGCGGTGCAGCAGCGTGCCCGTCGCGGCGTCGAAGATGCTGACCTGGTCGTCGTCGCGATCCGCCGTCGCCACCCAGCGGCCGTCGCCGCTGACCGCCACCCCGGCGGGGGCGGCGCCGGTCGGCACGTCCCAGGCCCTTTGCAGGTTCCGGTCCAGATGGATCAGCCGCGCCCCGAACCAGTCGGTGACGTAAAGCCCGCCCCCCGGTGCTGCGGCCAGGCCAAAGGCGCCTTCGCCCAGGTTGCGGCTGGCCTTCACGCCGCCGCGTTCGTCCAGGACATACAGCCGCCCGGTATCCACTGCCACCACATAGGCGCGCCCCATGGCCGGGTCATAGGCCACAGGCGCGGGCTTTCCGGCAATCGGCGTCTGCGCGAGAACCTGGCCCGTGGCCGTGTCCAGCACCGTCACCATGTCGGCGTTCTGGCTGGTGACAAAGGCCAGATCCCCCGCCAAGGCAGGGGATGCCAGCATCAGGGCCAGCGCAAGGATCCTCACTCGGCCTTGCCGAAGCGTTCGGCCAAGGCATCGAGGCCCGCCTTGTAGATCCCGTTCACCGCCGCCATCGCGGCATCGTCGTTCAGGTTGGCCGGGGGGTCGTTGTTGGGATAGCCGCGATAGAAGCCGCCCTTCCAGACCACCTCGGCATGGCCGTCCTTGTCCTTGACCTGGATGGTCGAGGAATAGTTCGTCACCGGCAGCACCTCGACCGCGACATCGGTGATCATGTACTTGTACTGACGCTTCGCCGGGTCGATGGACATCAGCCTTTCGGTGATGGTCGGATCGCCGCTTTCCGCCTTGAGGTGCAGGACGCGGGTCGATTCCTCGGGGACATCGGCGGGGGCGCCTTCGGGCGTCATGGCGGTGCTGGCGACGGCGGGGTGCCAGCCCATGTCGTCGAACCTGCCGATGACCTGCCAGACTTCGTCGGGGGTGGCGTCCAGGACGACCGATTGTTCGGTCTTCAGCCGCGCCGGCCCGTGCGCCTGGGCCGTCGCGGCAAAGGCCAGTGTCGCGGCGACGGCAAGGCCCAGCATCTTGTGCATCATGTCTCGGGTTTCCTCCTGTGGGGTTCGACCATGCGCCTGGACGCGGGCGGCGTCCATAAGACCTAAGACTGATCCAAATCTTCCCGATGGGGACGGGAACATAAACCGTCTTGCCGGGGGGCGATCCGCGACCCAACATGCGGGCGGGGAGACGCGAAATGTTCAAGGGAATCATGGGACTTTTGGCTGGTGCCTGCGCCTTTGCGGCGCCGGTCATGGCCGAAGCGCAGCCGGCCATGCAGCAGATCCGGGCCGCCGTGCTGCGCGTGGACAAGCCGGGGCTGCCGCCGATTTCGCGGCTGGATCTGCCGGTCGCGGATCTGGGCTTTGCCGGCGCGCGGCTGGCCATCCAGGACAACGACACCACCGGCCGCTTCATGAACCAGGATTTCGAGGCGCTGGAGGTCACCGCCACGCCCGAGACCGCCGCCGCCGCCATGGACAGGATCCTGGCCGACGGCATCCCCTTCGTCGTGGTCCTGGCCGATGACGCGACCACGCTGGCCCTGGCCGACCAGGCGGGCGACCGCGCCATGCTGCTGAACGCCCATGCCCGTGGCGACCGCCTGCGCGGGGCCGATTGCCGCGCCAACACCATCCATGTCGCGCCCAGCCATGCGATGCTGGCCGATGCCCTGACGCAGTTCCTGATGTGGAAGAACTGGCCCGACTGGTTTCTGGTCCTTGGCAGCCACCCCGAGGACGAGGCCCTGGCCGCCGCCTATCGCCGTTCGGCCGCCAAGTTCGGCGCGACGATCGTGGAGGAACGCGTCTACGAGGATACCGGCGGGGCACGCAGCACCGATTCGGGCCATGTCCAGGTCCAGGCGCAGATGCCGGTCTTCACGCAGCGCGCGCCCGATTACGACATCCTGATCGCGGCGGACGAAAGCGACATCTTCGCCCCCTACCTGCCCTATCTCACCTGGGATCCGCGTCCCGTGGCCGGATCCGCCGGTCTAGTGCCGCGAAGCTGGCATCCGGCGATGGAGGCCTGGGGCGGGATGCAGTTCCAGAACCGCTTCGAGGAACTGGCGAACCGCCCGATCCGCGAGGACGACTATCAGGCCTGGCTGGCCCTGCGCATCGTGGGCGAGGCCGCGACGCGGACCCAGTCCGCCGATCCCGCCACCCTGCGCGACTTCATCCTGTCGGATCAGTTCGACGTGGCGGGCTTCAAGGGGCAGAAGCTGACGGTGCGCGACTGGGACCACCAGGTCCGCCAGCCGATCCTGCTGACGACAGGCCCGATCACCACCTCGGTCAGCCCGCAGGACCAGTACCTGCACCAGACAAGCGCGCTTGACACGCTGGGCATCGACCGTCCCGAAACCGAATGTTCCTTTTGAGAGGTTCCATGAGGCAGCTTCTGATCCTGACTCCGGTGCTTGCGTTGCTGGCCGACCCCGCCCTGGCCAACCGCGTCTTCGTCAGCAATGAAAAAGGCAATGACGTGACCGTGCTGGACAGCGAAACGCTGGAGGTGATCGGCACCTATCCGGTCGGCAACCGCCCGCGCGGCATCGCCATCGCCCCCGACGGATCCGAACTTTACGTCTGCGCGTCCGACGACAACCTGGTCCGCGTCTTCGACCCGAACACGATGGAGGAAACGCACAGCCTGCCCTCCGGCCCCGACCCGGAACTGTTCGTGCTGCATCCGTCGGGCAATCCCCTGTATATCGCCAACGAGGATGACAACCTTGTCACCGTGGTCGATGTGAAGACCCATCAGGTGCTTGCCGAAATCCCGGTGGGGGTGGAGCCCGAGGGCATGGGCGTCAGCCCCGATGGCAAGATCGTCATCAACACGTCGGAAACGACGAACATGGCCCATTTCATCGACACCGACACGTTCGAGATCGTGGCCAACGTCCTTGTGGACTCGCGCCCCCGCTTTGCCGAATACAACCACGACGGCACGAAGCTCTATGTCAGCGCCGAGATCGGCGGCACGGTCAGCGTCATCGACCCGGCGACACAGCAGATCGTGAAGAAGATCACCTTTGAGGTGCCGGGCGTGCTGCCCGAGGCGATCCAGCCCGTCGGCGTGCGCGTGACGGATGACGGCAAGAAGGTCTTCGTGGCGCTCGGCCCGTCGAACCGCGTGGCCGTGATCGACGGCGAGACGGACGAGGTCCGGGATTACCTTCTGGTCGGCCAGCGGGTCTGGCAGATGGCCTTCACCCCCGACGAGAAATACCTGTTCACCACCAACGGCAATTCCAACGACGTGTCGGTCATCGATGTCGAGGCCGAGAAGGTCGTCAAGTCCATCCCCGTGGGCCAGCAGCCCTGGGGCGTCGTGGTCGCGCCGAATTGATGCCACCCATTTCCCAAGGAGAATGATATGATCCGTCTGCTGACCGTCCTGATGATCATGGCCGGCCTGTCCGTCCCCGCCGCCGCGCAGGAAACCGCCCCCGCCGCCGAAGGCGCAGCCGCCACCGAGGCCGCCTCCGATCCCGCCGGGGCCGAGGAGGACGATGATGACGACGACGAGGAGGAAGCGGGTGGCGAGGCCGCGGCGGTCTATGAGGCCAAGGGCAAGTTCGATTACGGCTTTTCGGGCATCATGGCGCGCGACAACCGTACCGATCTGGCGCCCCTGACGCTGGCATCCGGCCAGCCGGTCGCGGGCGGCGAATACACGCTGAAGTCGGGCGGATTCTACCGCATCGCCATCAATGCCGACGGCAGCCAGGAACTGGCGCTGTCGGGCGGCGATTTCTTCCGCGCCATCTGGATCAACGAGATCGTCATCAACGACATCGAGATCCGTCCCATGGGCGTCCACAGCATCGAATTCGACAATGCGGGAACGGCGACGATCAGCTTCGTTGCGGTGACGCCCGGACGCTATACATTGTCGGTGCCGGGATCCTCGGGCGAAAGCCAGCAGGCCGTGTTCAACATCCAGTAAGGGAAGGCAATGGGGAACCCCGTTCTTGACTGACCCGGCCGACGCCCTGCGCATCACCGGCCTGTCGCACCGCTTCGGCAGCACTCAGGCGCTGTCGGACGTGTCGCTGGCGGTGCCGCGCGGCAGCTTCACCGCGCTGCTTGGCGTGAACGGCGCGGGCAAGACCACGCTGTTCTCCCTGGTGACGCGGCTTTACAGCAATGTCTCGGGCAGCATCGAGGTCGCGGGATACGACCTGCGCCGCCAGCCCGCCCAGGCCATGGCCCGGTTGGGCGTGGTGTTCCAGAGCCGCGCGCTCGACGCCGATCTGACGGTGGCGCAGAACCTGGCCTATCACGCAGCCCTGCACGGCATCGGGCGGGCCCAGGCGCGCGAGCGGACGGCGCAGGTTCTGGCGCAGGTGGGGCTGGAAAGCCGGGCGCATGACCGCGTGTCCGCCCTGTCGGGCGGGCAAAGCCGCCGGGCGGAAATCGCCCGCGCCCTGATCCACCGCCCCGACCTTCTGCTGCTGGACGAGGCGACGGTGGGCCTGGACGTGAAGTCGCGGGCCGAGGTTCTGGCCCTGACCCGCCGCCTGATCGCGGCCGAAGGCGTGTCGGCGCTCTGGGCCACGCATATCATGGACGAAATCCAGGGGGACGACGACCTGGTGATCCTGCACAAGGGCCGCGTGCTGCAGGCGGGCAAGGCGGCGGCGATCGCCGGGCCAGCCGGGCTGACGCAGACCTTCCTGTCGCTGACCGGGGCCGCCGCATGAGCGACCGCCGCTTTCCCGCGACAGCCTGGGCCACCGCCTTCCGCGGCATCGCCTGGCGCGAGACGCTGCGCTTCGTCCAGCAGCGCGGGCGCTTCCTTGCGGCCCTGGTGCGCCCGCTGGTCTGGCTGTTCATCTTCGCCGCCGGTTTCCGCGCCGTCCTGGGCCTGTCGATCACGCCGCCCTACCAGACCTATGTCCTCTACGAAGTCTATGTGACCCCCGGTCTGGTCGCGATGATCCAGTTGTTCAACGGGATGCAGTCGTCGCTGTCGATGGTCTATGACCGGGAAACCGGGGCGATGCGGACGCTGCTGGTCAGCCCCTTTCCGCGCTGGTTCCTGCTGGGATCCAAGCTGATGGCGGGGGTGATCGTGTCGGTCATCCAGGCCTATGCCTTTCTGCTGATCGCCTGGTTCTGGGACATCCGCCCGCCCGCCTGGGGCTATGTCGCGGTCTTCCCCGCGCTGATCCTGTCGGGGCTGATGCTGGGCGCGCTGGGGCTGTTCCTGTCATCCGCCATCCGGCAGCTTGAGAACTTTGCGGGCGTGATGAACTTCGTGATCTTCCCGATGTTCTTCGCGTCCTCGGCGCTTTATCCGCTGTGGCGGATGCGGGAAAGCTCGCCCCTGCTGCACGACATCTGCGCGGCCAATCCGTTCACCTATGCGGTCGAACTGATCCGCTTTGCGCTGTATCTGGAATGGAACGGGCTGGCGCTTGGCGTCGTCGCAGGCTGCCTTGCGGTGTTCTTCGGTGCCGCCGTCTTCATGTATGATCCCGCCAAGGGCCTTTGGGCCCGGAGGAAGGAGAGGGGATGAAAACCATCGTCGCATTCGCCCTGATGCTGGCCGCAGGCCCGGCCCTGGCCGCAACGGGCGCCGACCCCGACTGGCCCTGCATCCAGCGCAAGCAACCGCATCTGTCGCTGGGCCAGGTCTGGACCGGGCCGGTGCCCGATGCCCAGGTAACGGAACTGGCGCGCGATCCGCAGATCGAGGCTTTGGCCGCGCGGCTGGAACAGCGCCGCCTGCCGCTGGAGGAAGCCGAAACCGCCATCGCGGATTTCGCGAAGGGGACCGATGACGCGCATCTGACCGCGCTGATGGTCGCGATCTTCGACAAGATCGAGCCCGACCGATCCGCCCTGATCGAGGGCATCGCCCGCTATGGCCACAGCCAGGTGGACCTGGCCCGCCGCATCGAGGATCGCCGCGCCGCAATGGCGGATCTGGAAAAGGCCGAGCCGCCCGACTACGACGCCATCGACGCGGCCGAGGAGGCGCTTGACTGGGATCAGCGCGTCTTCACCGAACGCCAGCAGATGCTGACCTATGTCTGCGAAACCCCGGTGATCCTGGAACAGCGCGCCTTTGCCTTGGGCCGGGCGATTGCGGGGCATCTGAGGAATCAGGACTGACCCCGCCCGCGTGATTGGGTACCACCAGAAACAGTGCCATCCTGCGGCCCCGAGAGGCCAGCGCCCGCCGGGGGCAGGGCGGGCGCTGGCCGGGCCTTTGGGGCCCGGCGGCACTTGCGGCACCGGCAGCGCGTGGCGAAGGCGATGGCCTTCGCCCGCCGGATGTCAGCGCGGCTTCACCCCCGGCGCCTCCCACGGCCTCAACTCCGCCTCCATCCATGTCCCATGGGCGGCGTTGGGGAAGACGATCCAGTCCTCGCCGAAGCGGTCCGCGTGATCTTCGGCCAGCCGGTGCTGTTCGTCCAGCGTCACCCCCGCGAAGCAGCCGTGGAAATCGTGCAGCGTGTCGCCCAGGTGCAGGATGATGCGGTGGTCGCGCTCGACCGCCGCGCGGCGTTCCGCCTTGGGCGAGCCGAACAGCAGCACCTGTTCCGCCCGGACCTGCGGCAGGCCCAGGCGCGACAGGGTGGCGATGGTGGCCAGCTTGTTTTCCTCGAACCGGTCGGACACATAGAAGATCGTCACGCCCAGGTTGTCGGCTAGGTGGAAGAAATCGGCCGCACCCGGCAGAAGATGGGGCATCCCTTCGCGTTCCCACAGCTTCCAGGTCTCGAACCCGTCCAGGGCCTCGCCCAGGGCCATGGCATGGGCCATGACGGCGGTGTTGTCCAGGATCGTCTCGTCGATGTCGCTGACCACGGCCAGGCCGTGGCCGGTGCCGTTCGCTTCCACCGCCGCGCGCAGCCGCAGCGTCGCCAGGGCATAGCATTGCCGCTGCAGGGCCTTCACCTCGGCCGAGCGTTGCTGATAGCGGATCGCCATCGCGCGTTCCGACGGATGGTGGCGGCGTGGATGGTCGGTCATCGGCATGTCCCCGGTCTGGCACGGTGGAGGGTGAAGCATTTTCAGCAAAAGTGGATACCGGTTTTGCGTCTGAAAATGCGTATGAACAGTCTTCTACGGCATGTCGGCAATTCCCTGAATTGCCGACATGCCGTAGTAGGTCCACCGCGCCGGAAGGTCAAACCGTGGCTTACCACTCCTCGATGACAGGTTCGGCATCCCATTCGGTCAGGGGCGCCTCGGACCAGGTGCCATAGGCGGCGTTGGGCAGGACGATCCACTCGGTCCCCCATTTCCCGGCTTCCCCCGCCACGGTGGCTTTCTGGTCCTCCAGCGGGGTCTTGCGGAAGCGGGCGTCGAAGTCGTGCAGCGTGTCGCCCAGCAGCAGGACGATCTGGTGGTCGGCCGCGACAAGGTCGCGCCGCTCGACCTTGGGCGGGCCCAGCAGCAGCACCGTCTCGGGGCTGACCTGCGGCAGGCCCAGTTCGGTCAGGGTGGCCAGCGTGTGGTCCTTCTGCTCGTCCGCCCGGTCCGAGACATAGCGGATCGCTACCCCCAGGCTGTCGGCATGGTCCAGGAACTCCTTGGCGCCGGGGATCAGCGTGGGCTTGCCGTCGCGTTCCCAGGGCAGCCAGGTGTCCCAGGCGTCATAGGTGTGGCAGTCGGCCAGGTCGCGCGCCAGCAGGGGCGTGTTGTCGATCACCGTTTCATCCAGGTCGGTCACGACCGCCAGCTTGGCGGGATCGGGGGCCGCCTTGACGGCGGCGTCCAGTTTCTCGGTGGCGATGTTGTAGGCCTGCAGCTGCAGGGCCCGGATTTCCGCCGATTGCTGCTGGAAGCGCAGGCCCATGGCGAATGCCGCGACCGGGCAGTCGGCGGCGGCGGCCTGGCTGTCGGCTTCGGCCGGACTGGCGGCTGCGGTGGTGTCCTGCGCGGCGGCAGGCCCCGCCAGACCCGCCAGCAGGGCGCAGCCCAGGATGGTCGTTCGTGTCATCGTCTTTCCTCCCTTTCGTGCGGTGACGTTAAGGAAGCGCGGCGGCTGCGGCAATGGCCGCCTGCGGGGCTCAGGCCGCCACGGCGGCAGGCAGGCGGGCCGGGGCCTCGCGCACCGGCAGGTGGATCAGCGCGCTGAAGGCGCCGACGCCCACGCCGACCCACCAGACCAGGGTGTAGTCGCCATAGGCGTCGTAAAGGCTGCCGCCCAGCCAGACGCCCAGGAAGGATCCGATCTGGTGGGACAGGAACACGAAGCCGTAAAGCGTGCCCATGTAGCGCAGCCCATAGATATGGGCGACCAGGCCCGAGGTCAGCGGCACCGTCGCCAGCCACAGCGCCCCCATCACCAGCGAAAAGACGATGACGCTGACAGGCGTGATCGGCAACAGGATAAAGGCCGCCGCCGCGATGGTGCGCAGGGTATAGATCCCCGCCAGCAGGTATTTCTTGGTATACCGCTTGCCCAGCCATCCCGACCAGATCGAGCCCACGATATTGGCCAGCCCGATCAGGCTGATCGCCGCCGCCCCAAGGGCCGAGGTCGTGGTGATCCCGATGGAGGCCAGCGTGCCCATCGGGCTGATCGGGCCGCACATTTCCGTCACCATGGCCGGGAAATGGGCGGTGATGAAGCCAAGCTGGTAGCCGCAGGAAAAGAAGCCCGCGAAGATCATCAGGTATGACGGGTCGCGGAAGGCGCGGTTCAACACGCTGCCCAGGCTTTCTTCCAGTTCGTGGCGGCTGGCGGGCTTGCCGTCGCCCAGCATCGGCAAAAACAGCAGGCAGGCCAGCACGATCACGCCGAAGATGATGAATACCGTCTGCCAGGCATAGAAGCCCAGCAGGATCTCGGCCAAAGGCGCGCCGAAGACCTGCCCCGCCGATCCGGCGGCGGTGGCGATGCCCAGGGCCAGGCTGCGGTTTTCGTCGCTGGCCGCACGGCCGACCACCGCCAGAATCACGCCGAAGCCCGTGCCCGCGATGCCGAAGCCGACCATCACCTCCAGCAGTTGCATGGTGGCGGGCGAGGTCGCCAGGGAGGTCAGGATCAGCCCCGCCGAATACAGGATCGCGCCCAGGATGATCGCCCAGCGGTCGCCCCAGCGTTCCGCAAGCGCCCCGAAGATCGGCTGGCCGATCCCCCAGGCCAGGTTCTGGATGGCGATGGCCAGCGAAAACTCGGCCCTGGGCCAGCCGAAGTCGGCGGCAATGGGGATCTGGAAGACCCCGAAACTGGCCCGCAGGGCGAAGTTGATCAGCAGGATCAGCGATCCGCCGATCAGGATGGGCGTGAACAGACGGGATTGGGCGGACATGGCTGAACCTGCGCGGCGAAAGGTCGCAGCCAGCGTTGAACCTGTATGTCCCGAAGATCAAGCCCCGGCGGCGTGATGCGATCCATCAGCCGCCGTGATGGGAGCCCGCGAACCGATCAGTTGCGCCGCGCCAGTTCGTTGTTGATCGAGAACTTCGAGGCCGGGATCGACCCGCCCTGGCGCATCTCGCCCAGGATCACGGTGGTCTTCTGGCCGCTGTCGTCGGTCACGACCCATTGGCGCAACTGCGTGGGCCCGCCCGTGAAGACCATCTGGATATTGCCGTATTGCGGGTGCTGCGGATCCTGCGCGACGACCACCGTGGCGTTCTTCGATTCGCGATGCGCCGTGACCATGTTGGCGCGGCCCAGGTTCACATTGGCGTCCAGGATGATCGACAGGGGCGTCTGCGACAGCGGATATTGCTGCGGTCCGCTTGATTTGGGGTCGAACACCGCCACGTTCCCGCCGGACGCCATGACCAGCGTGTTGTCGTTGTTGTATTCGAACCGCACGCGCCCCGGCCGCTGGATATAGACCGTCCCGGTCGAGATCGAGCCGTCGGGATTGACCTGCGTGAACTCGGCCGTGGCCGTCTTCAGGCTGTTCAGATAGCGCGACAGTTCGTTCAGCGGAATCCGTTCGGCCAGGGCCGGAAAGGCAAGACCAAGAACAAGGGCGGGCGCAAGGGCGAGGGATCTGATGTTCATGCGGGCGATCATATCCTTTCCGGGTCAGGATGCACATCACGTCTGGCGGATGGCACGGGCGGCGAACGCTCTCAACGATGTGAGGGTTCCGGCAAGACGGTCATTGAACGGAACGTAACGCGAACATATAGTCGCCTTTATGGCAGCGCGAACCTTGCACCAGAAGCTTGCGATCCTGTCGGACGCGGCGAAATACGACGCCTCCTGCGCGTCCAGCGGCACGACCCGGCGCGACGCGCGGTCTGGCGGCATCGGATCGACCGAAGGCATGGGCATCTGCCACGCCTATACGCCCGACGGGCGCTGCATCAGCCTTTTGAAGATCCTGCTGACGAATTTCTGCATCTATGACTGCGCCTATTGCATCAACCGCGTCAGCAGCAATGTCGAACGCGCCCGCTTCACGCCCGAGGAGGTCGTGACGCTGACCCTCGAATTCTACCGCCGCAACATGATCGAGGGGTTGTTCCTGTCCTCGGGCATCATCCGCAGCCCGGACGAAACCATGTCCCAGATGGTCCGCATAGCCCGGACGCTGCGCGTGGACCACGGCTTCAAGGGATATATCCACCTCAAGACCATTCCCGACGCCTCGCCCGACCTTGTGGCGCAGGCGGGGCTGTTCGCCGACCGCCTGTCGGTCAACATCGAATTGCCGCAGGACGCCAGCATCCGCGAACTGGCCCCCGAAAAGCGCCCCGAGACGATCCGCGCCGCCATGGCCGATGTCCGCCTGTCGCGCGAGGCTGCGAAGGAAAGCACGCACACCGGCAAGCGCCCGCCGCGTTTCGCGCCTGCGGGGCAGTCCACGCAGATGATCGTCGGCGCGGATGCAGCGACGGATCGGGATATCCTGAAGACCTCGGCCAATCTCTACTCCGGCTATGATCTGAAGCGGGTCTATTATTCGGCCTTCAGCCCGATCCCCGATGCCTCCGCCGCCCTGCCGCTCATCAAGCCGCCCTTGATGCGCGAGCATCGCCTGTACCAGGCCGACTGGCTGATGCGCTTCTACGGCTTCGAGGCCGAGGAGATCGGCTCGGCCCATCCCTCGGGCTTCCTGGACCTGGCGATCGACCCCAAGCTGGCCTGGGCCTTGGCGAACCGGGCGCAGTTTCCGATGGATGTGGCCACGGCATCGAAAGAAATGCTGCTGCGCGTCCCCGGTTTCGGCACCAGGACGGTGACGCGGATCCTCGCCGCGCGGCGCAACGGGCCGGTACGGTACGCCGACCTGCTGCGGATGGGGGCGATCATGTCGAAAGCGCGCGCCTTCGTGACGCTGCCCGACTGGCATCCGGGCGCGCTGACCGACAGCGCGGGCCTGCGCGCGCGCTTCGCGCCGCAGCCGGAACAGTTGCAACTCATATGATCCGGGTGGATCTGCCGCGCTTCGGGCGGTTTGGCGCGTGGCGCGATGCGGCCCGGCAACTGGCCAGCAACCGCGTGGCACCGGGGGATGTGACCTGGGCCGATGAGGGCGGCCCCGCCGACCTGTTCGGGGCCGATCCCCTGCCGCCGCCCGGTCCCCATCCCGTGGCGGCCACCAAGGACTTCCTGGACCTCGCCCAGACCGTCGCCAGCCATTCCGGCCCGGAACGCTGGGCGCTGCTTTACACCGCCCTGATCCGCCTGCAGGACGACCGGGGCTTTGTCACCAATCCCGCCGATCCGCTGACCGACCGGCTGAGGCGCATGGCGAAATCCGTGCGCCGCGACATCCACAAGATGCACGCCTTCGTGCGCTTCCACGAACTGCCGGAGGGTGGCCCGCGCCGCAGCTTCGGCGCCTGGTTCGAACCGGAACACCTGATCCTTGAGGCCGCCGCCCCCTTCTTCGCCCGGCGTTTCGCCGACATGGACTGGCTGATCGCCACGCCCGAAGGCATCGCCCGCTTTGATGGCACCATCACCTATGCGCCCCCCGCGCCGCGCCTGGATTTCCCGGTGGATGCCAGTCACACGCTTTGGCAGACCTATTTCGCCAACATCTTCAACCCGGCCCGCATCAAGACCAATGCCATGCGGTCCGAGATGCCGCGCAAATACTGGAAGAACCTGTCCGAGACCGCGCTGATTCCCGAGATGCTGGCCGACGCCCCCCGCCGCGTCCAAGCCATGCGCGAGGCGGGCGCGACCGACGCCCCGGCCTTCGCCGCTCGCGTGACCGCCCGCATCCGCCAGATCCCCGACGACCGCCCGCCCGACACGCTGGAGGCCGCGCGCGACCAGGCCGGGCGCTGCACCCGCTGCGACCTGTGCCATGCGGCGACCCAGACCGTCTGGGGCGAGGGCGATCCCACGGCCCCCCTGATGATCGTGGGCGAGGCGCCGGGCGACCAGGAGGATCTGCAGGGCCGCCCCTTCGTCGGCCCGGCGGGGCAGCTTTTGCGCCAGACGATGGCCGGAGCGGGCCTCGATCCCGCGCAGGCCTGGATGACCAATGCGGTGAAGCACTTCAAGTTCACCCCGCGCGGCAAGCGCCGCATCCACCAGAACCCCGGCGCGGGAGAGATCCGGCAGTGCAAGTGGTGGCTGGACCTGGAGCGCAGCTTCGTCCGGCCGCGCCTGACCCTGGCGCTTGGCGCGACGGCGGCATTCGCGCTGACCGGCAACCGCGCGCCCCTGACCCCCCGGCGCGGCACGCTGGAAACGACGCTGGACGGCGGCCCGGCGCTGATCACCTGGCATCCCAGCCTGATCCTGCGGCTGGACGGCCAACGCGCCGCCGAGGCGCGCGAACAGTTCGCCGCCGACCTGTCCCAGGCCGCCCGCCTGATGGCCGCCTGACCGGTAACACCGGCGTCCGCAACCGGTGTACGCCCTGTGCACGCCCGGTGCATCGGCGGTGCATGCCCCGTGCGGCGGAAATCCCGGCGATTGCTGGCCTGGACGGGTGCCTAAGGCGCGCACCGTTGCGCCGTGCCGCCGTGCAACGCCCGCAGCCGTTGCGCCCGCTACAGCGCCCGCCCCGTCAGCAGCCTCGGCATGGGATCGACCGACAGTCCCGCCGCCTGCCGCATAAAGCCGCGCCGCAGGGCGGGCACCCGGCTGACGATCCCCATGCCCAGGCCGCGCGCCGCCGACAGGACGGGATTGCCACTGGCGAACAGCCGGTTCACCCCGTCCATGCCAAGCGCCAGCGCGGTCCCGTCGAACCGCCGCCAGCCCTGATACCGCTCCAGCACCAGATCGGACCCGATATCCTCGCCCCGGCGGGCGGCATCGACCAGAACCTCGGCCAGGGCCGCCACGTCGCGCAGGCCCAGGTTCAGACCCTGGCCCGCGATCGGATGCACGCCGTGGGCCGCATCGCCCACCAGGGCCACCCGTTCGGCGGCATAGCGTTCGGCCAGCGACAGGCTCAGCGGATAGGTGAAGCGCGCGCCTGCCAGTTCGATCCGGCCCAGGTAATCGCCAAAGCGCGGACGCAGCACGTCCAGAAAGGCATCGTCGGGCAGGGCGGCGATGGCGCGGGCGTTGTCATGGGTTTCCGACCAGACGACGCTGCTGCGGTTGCCGGGCAGGGGCAGGATCGCCAGCGGGCCGGTTTCCATGAAATACTGCTGCGCGATGCCCCCATGCGGGCGTTCGTGGGCAATGGCCGCGACAAGCGCCGTCTGGCCGTAATCCCATCCCTGCCGCCGGATGCCTGCCCGCCGGGCCACGCCCGATCCGCGCCCGTCCGCACCGACCAGCAGTCGGGCGCGCATCCGGCGGCCATCGGACAGGGTCGCCTCGACCCCGCCCGGCGTGACCTGCTGGTCCGTGACCGACAGGCCCGACAGGTGCTGCACCTTGCCCGCCATCGCGGCCAGCAGGGTGCGATACAGGAACCGATCCTCCAGCATGTAGCCGACGGGCCCTTCCTCGATCTCGGCACTGTCGAAATGCAGGAAGAAGGGCGCGGCACCCTCGCCCGGCTTGCCCTGCGAGGCCTTGACCTGGCGGATTGGCTGGCTGTCGCCCGCCAGGCCCTGCCACAGCCCAAGCGCCTTCAGCAGCCGTTGCGAGGCCACCGCCAGCGCATAGGCGCGCCCGTCGAAATTGTCGCCCGCACGCGCATCGGCGGGGCGCGGATCGACCACCGCCACGCGCAGACCCGCCTGCGCCAGGGCAAGCGCCAGCGTGGGCCCGTTCAGCCCGCCGCCTGCGATTAGAATGTCAACGTCATGTTCCATCGCCGCGATCATGCACGGGCGCAGGGCGAAGTCCATGCGGCGATCCGCCTTCGGCCTCGAGGATCGCCGCAAGCCCGCTGCGATAATCGGGATAGCGCAGCCTCACGCCCAAATCCTCCTTGATGCGCCGGTTCGAGACGCGCTTGCTGTCGGCATAGAAGGACCGCGCCATGGGGGTCATCTCGGCCTCATCGAACGGGACTTCGGGCGGCGGCGGCAGTCCCAGCAGCTCCGCCGCATGGGCCAGCACATCCTGCGGCGGGGCGGGGTCGTCGTCGCAGACGTTATAGGCGGTCCCCGGCGCGGGCCGGTCGAGCGAGGCCAGCAGCACCTGGGCGATATCCTCGGCATGGATGCGCGAAAAGACCTGGCCCGGCTTGATGATCCGCCGCGCCGTGCCGTTCCGCACCTTTTCGAACGGCCCGCGACCGGGGCCATAGATCCCGGCAAGGCGAAAGATGTGCAGCGGCAGCCCGGCCTGGTTCGCCAGCATGCGCCAGTCGCCCTCGGCCCTGATGCGGGCTTCCCCGCGCGGGCCGGTTGCGTCCAGGTCGCTGTCCTCGTCCACCCAGCCGCCGTTCCGGTCGCCGTAAACGCCGGTCGTGGACAGGTATCCCAGCCAGCGGGGCCTGGCTTGCGCCAGATCGTCGCGGAATGCCGCCAGCACCGGATCGCCCCCTGGGCCGGGCGCGGCGGAGACCAGGATTGCATCCGCCGTTGCGATCTCCTGGCGCAGCCGCGCTTCCTCTCCGGGCCACAGGATCGGCACCGCGCCTGCCGCCGCGACCCTTTCGGGATCGTTCCGCGTCGTGCCCGGAACCTGCCAGCCGCGTTCCCGCAGCAGCGGCGTCAGAAAGCCCGCCGAATAGCCGTGACCGAAAACAAGCATCTTCATGACGCCAGCGTAACGGCGCAGGGGCGGGGACGCCAGACGCTTGCCTGTGCCGGGCCGGACTGGCAGGCTCGGGGCAAAGCAAGGACAAGAACGATGGACACGGATTCCCGCTATCTTCCGGTTGAAACCCCCGACGCGCCCGGCCGCCAGCAATTCACCGATGCCGCCGCCGCCGTGGCGCGCCTGCAGGAACTTTACACGCAATCGACCGGCTTTCTGCTGGACCGCTTCATCAAGGCGCTGGAAGGGAATCACCCCATCGCCCGCTACCGCGCCTTCTATCCCGAACTGCGCCTGACCGTGCCGACCCATCCGCAGGTCGATTCGCGCCTGTCCTTCGGCCATGTCGTGGCGCCCGGCAGCTATTCCGCGACCATCACCCGGCCCGACCTGTTCGAGAACTATCTGCTGGAGCAGATCGGCCTGTTGATCCGCAACCACGGCGTGCCGGTGACAGTCGGCGTCAGCGACACGCCCATGCCCGTCCATTTCGCTGTGGCTGCCCAAAGCGACCTGGCGGTGCCGCAGGAAGGGGTGCTGGATTTTTCCCTGCGCGACATCTTCGACGTGCCGGATCTCAACACCATGAACGACGACATCGTGAACGGCGTGGCGGGCCCGATGCCCGACGGATCGCTGCACCTGGCCGCCTTCACGGCGCAGCGCATCGACTATTCCCTGGCGCGGCTGCAGCATTACACCGCCACGGCGGCGGGCCATTTCCAGAACTTCGTCCTGTTCACCAACTATCAGTTCTATGTGGACGAGTTCGAGGCCTTCGCCCGCCGCGTCCTGGGCGACCCGGCGCTGGGCTATGACAGCTTCGTCGCGCCCGGCAACCAGGAGATCCGGGAACCCGACGCCCCGTTGGCGGCCTTGGCCAAGATGCCGCAGATGCCGACCTATCATCTGAAGCGCGCGAACGGCCAGGGGATCACGCTGGTCAATATCGGCGTGGGGCCGTCGAACGCCAAGACCGCGACCGACCATATCGCGGTCCTGCGCCCCCATGTCTGGCTGATGGTCGGCCATTGCGCGGGCCTGCGCAACAGCCAGCGGCTGGGCGATTTCGTCCTGGCCCATGCCTATCTGCGCGAGGATCACGTCCTTGACGCCGACCTTCCCGTCTGGATCCCCCTGCCCACCCTGTCCGAGGTGCAGGTGGCGCTGGAGCAGGCCGTGGCCGAGGTCACGCAGCTGGAAGGATACGAACTGAAGCGCATCATGCGCACGGGCACGGTCGCCACCATCGACAACCGCAACTGGGAGTTGCGCGACACGCCGATCCACCGCCTGTCGCTGGCGCGGGCCGTGGCGCTGGACATGGAAAGCGCCACCATCGCCGCCAACGGCTTCCGCTTCCGGGTGCCCTATGGCACGCTGCTCTGTGTCAGCGACAAGCCGCTGCATGGCGAATTGAAGCTGCCGGGCATGGCCACCGATTTTTACCGCACGCAGGTCGCCAGCCATCTGCTGATCGGCATCCGCGCCATGGAAAAGCTGCGCGAGATGCCGCCCGAGCGGATCCATTCCCGCAAGCTGCGCTCCTTCAACGAAACCGCCTTCCTGTGACCCGGCGTCAAGCGGCCACGCGGCGCCTGCTTTGTCAGGAAACGGTGAAAAAGGCTTGAACTGTTGGGGAAAACGGTGTGTAGCAGGCCTTATGCCGCAAAAGGCGCTATCAGTGGGCCCCGCAGAACAGGGCAAGAGGAGACAGATCCATGGCTGAAAAACCGATGACCAAGACCCAGCTGGTTGCGACCCTGGCCGAGGAAATGGGTTCGGACAAGAAATCGGCATCCGCCGCGCTTGACGCGATTGCCGCCGTCGTCGCCCGCGAAGTCGCTGCCGGCGGCTCCGTCACGATCCCCGGCATCGGCAAGATCGCCTGCCGCGCCCGCCCGGAACGCCAGGTCCGCAACCCGCAGACCCAGGAAATGATGACCAAGCCCGCCGACAAGCAGGTCAAGGTGACGGTCGCCAAGTCGCTGAAGGACAGCGTCAACAGCTGATCCCCGCGCCAGGGCTGATGAACAGGGCCGTGCCGGTTGGCGCGGCCTTTGCCATTTTGGCCTTTCTGCGGCAGGACCGACCTGCTAGCCCTTCCGCATCATCTGCAGACGGGGCCTTCGCATGGACATTCGCGCGATCTTCATGGGGGTGGTCTTCGCGGTGATGTGGGCCTCGGCCTTCACCTCGACCCGGATGATCGTGACCGAGGTGCCGCCGCTGTTCGCCCTGGCGCTGCGTTTTGCGATGTCGGGCACGATGGGCGTCGTCATCGCATGGATGATGGGCGAGACATGGCGTGGCCTGACGCGGGCGCAATGGCGGGCGGTGGTGATCTTGGGACTGTGTCAGAACGCGCTGTACCTGGGCCTCAACTGGGTGGCGATGCAGTGGATCGAGGCCGGACTGGCCTCGATCATCGCGGCCACCATGCCGCTGATCGTGGCGGGTCTGGGTTTCCTGCTGATGGGCGAGCGCCTGCGGCCCTTGGGGGTTGCGGGCCTGGCCCTGGGGCTGATCGGCGTGGCGGTCATCATGGGCGCGCGTCTGCAGGGCGGCAGCAACCTGACGGGCATCGGGATGTGCTTTGCCGCGGCGCTGGCCTTGGCCGTCGCCACGCTGACCGTGCGGGGCGCCAGCGCGGGCGGCAACGTGATGATGGTCGTGGGCTTGCAGATGCTGGTCGGCGCCGCCACCCTGTCGGTCGTAGCCCCGATCCTGGAGGACTGGCATGTCGATCCCAATCCCCGCCTGGTCTGGGCCTTTCTTTACACCGTGATCGTGCCGGGCCTGGTGGCGACCTGGATCTGGTTCAAGCTGGTGGGCCGCATCGGCGCGGTCAGGGCCGCGACCTTCCATTTCCTGACGCCTTTCTTCGGCGTGGCCACCGGGGCCCTGCTTCTGGGCGAGCATCTGGCCATGGGCGATGTGATCGGCGTCGGCATCATCATGGCGGGCATCCTGGCCGTGCAACTGTCCAAGGCGCCCGCCCCGGTCGTCCGCCTGGTGCGTTAGGACAGTCTTTCGGCGCAGCGCCCGACCCATTCCCTGACGGCCGGCGTTACCGGCATCCCCTCGCCAAAGAAGATGAACGGCGAGGCGCAGAGCAGGTCCGCCGCCGAGAAATCCTGCCCCAGCAGGAAAGGTCCATGCGCCAGCGCCTCCTCCAGCCGCCGCAGCATCGTGTCGTAATCGCGGAAGGTCGCCTGCAACACGGGATGGTCGATCTTCAGGTAATGCAGCATCATCACCGGCTCGATCACGCCCTGGTAATAGAACAGCCAGGACAGATAGGCGCCGCGCTGCGGGTGGTCCACCGGGCGGCCAAGCCCGCTGTCGGGAAAGCGGTCGGTCAGAAAGGCGATGATCGCGCCCCTTTCGCGGACATGGTCGTGGCCTGCGACCAGATAGGGCACCTTGCCCTCGGGGTGGGGGTTCTTCGGATCGGTGCTGCCGCTGCCGTCCTGGCGGGGGATCGTGACCTCGGCGATCTCCACCTGGTCGCGGATCCCCATCAGGTCGATCAGCGTGACGATGCTGTCGGACCGGCTTTGCGGGGCATGGTAGAGTGTCAGCATGGGCTTGCCTCCTTTGGCTTTTGCGGCTTCAGGATAGCGTGGACTGCTGACAGAAGGGGACAGCATGGCCCGCACCGACCGCCTGATGCGCCTGATGGATGCGCTGCGCCGCCTGCCCGCGCCCGTCACCGCCGCGCGGCTGGCAGGGGAAACCGGCGTGTCCCTGCGTCAGCTTTACCGCGACATCGCCACCCTGCGCGCGGGCGGCGCGCTGATCGACGGCGAGGCGGGCCTTGGCTATACCCTGACCGAGGACCCGGCCCTGCCGCCGCAAAGCTTCTCGCGCCTTGAAATCGAGGCGCTGCGCCTGGCCGTCGAATCCCTGGCCGGGATCGGCGACGATGATCTGGTCCGCGCGGCCCGCGACGCCCTGGCGCGGATCGTGGCGACGCTGCCGGAACGCCAGGCGCGGCAGGCCATGCACGCGATTACCCGTTGCTTCCTGCAAGCGCCCGACAGGCCCGCGCCCAGCGTCGATCTGGCGCTGATCCGCGCGGCCTGCTGGGACGAACAGGCGCTGCTGATCGACTATGTGGACCTGAACGGCCAGCAGACCCAAAGGGTGATCTGGCCGCTGGGCCTGTCCTATTCCGACCAGTCGCTGATGCTGCTGGCCCATTGTCGGCTGCGCATGGATTACCGGGTCTTCCACGTGAACCGCATCGCGGCGGCCAGCCTGACGGGCGACAGTTTCCGGCCCCGGCGCGTGGCGATGGTCCGCGATTATGCGCAGGCGCGCCGGGAACATCCCTTCCGGGCGGCGCGTTGATTTTCATGGAATGTTCACCATCTTGGGCCCATGCGCGCCGATCAGATCCTGCACCCGACCGACGCCGGGCTTTACTGTCCCCCCGGTGATTTCTACATCGACCCGATCCGCCCGGTGCCCCGCGCACTGATCACCCATGGGCACGGCGACCACGCCCGGTCAGGCCATGGCGCGGTCATGGCGACGCGCCAGACGCTGGAGATCATGGCGATCCGCTATGGCGAGGATTTTCCGGGCCAGCGGCAGGCGGCGGATGGCCCGGTCCGGGTGGGCGACACCACCGTCAGCTTCCATCCGGCGGGCCATATCCTGGGTTCCGCGCAGATCGCGGTCCAGCCCGAGCATGGCCCGAAGATCGTGGTCTCGGGCGATTACTGCCGCCACCCGAACCCGGTCAGCGCAGGCTTCGAACCCGTCCCCTGCGACATCTTCGTGACCGAGGCGACCTTCGGCCTGCCGGTCTTCAAGCATCCCGACCCTGCGGGAGAAATGACCCGCCTGCTGGCCAGCATGGCCGAATTTCCCGAACGTCCCCACCTGATCGGCGCCTATGCCCTGGGCAAGGCGCAGCGGCTGATCATGCTAGCCCGCGCGGCGGGCATCGACGGGCCGATCGCCATCCATGGCGCGCTGCAAAGGCTTTGCGATTACCATGTCGCCCAAGGCATCGACCTTGGCCCGCTGGTGCCCGCCACCGCCGACCGGGTGGAGGCGCAACTGGTGATCGCCCCACCATCCGCCTTTGCCTCGGCCTGGGTGCAGCGCTTCCGCGATCCGGTGATCGGCTTCGCATCCGGCTGGATGGCGGTCCGGGCGCGGGCGCGCCAACGCGGCGTCGAACTGCCGCTGGTCATCAGCGACCATGTGGACTGGCCGCAGGTCACGCAAACGATCCGGGAACTCGCCCCGCAGGAAGTGTGGATCACCCATGGGGCCGAGGACGGCTTGCTGCGCTGGTGCGAGTTGCAGGGCATTCCCGCCCGTCCCCTGCGCCTGGTCGGTTATGAGGACGAGCCGGAATGAGGGCTTTCGCGAACCTGCTGGAACGCCTGGCCTTCACGCCTGCGCGCAATGCCAAGCTGCGGCTGCTGCGGCATTACCTGGAAGCCACCCCCGACCCGGATCGCGGCTATGCCCTGGCCGCGCTGACCGGCGATCTGAAGCTGCGCACCGTGACGCCCGGCCTGCTGCGCGGGCTGATGGTCGAACGCGTGGATGAACAGCTGTTCGCGCTGTCCTATGACTTCGTGGGCGATCTGGCGGAAACCATCGCGCTGCTCTGGGACATGGACCGCGACGAGGATGTGCCGCTATCCCAGGCGGTGGCGCTGCTGTCGGAGACCGGCAAGGCGGGGCTTCCCGCCGCTATCGCCGGGATGCTGGACCGGCTTGGTCCGTCGCAGCGGCTGGCCTTCCTGAAGCTCGCGACCGGCAACATGCGCATCGGGTTGTCCGCCCGCATGGCGCGAATGGCCCTGGCCGAGATGGGTGCCCCCGATGTGGCGCAGATCGAGGAGATCTGGCACGGGCTGACGCCGCCCTATCAGCCGCTCTTCGACTGGATCGCGGGCGGTGCGCGGCCCGAACAGGCGGCCCGCGCGCCCTTCCGCCCCGTGATGCTGTCCACGGCGGTCGATCTGGACCAGTTGCAAGCCTTCGATCCCGCCGATTATGTCGCGGAATGGAAATGGGACGGCATCCGCGTCCAGGCCATCAACGACGGCGGGGTGCGGCGGCTCTATTCCCGGACGGGCGAGGATATCAGCGGCAGCTTCCCCGACCTGATCGAGGCGCTGAACTTCGACGGCACGGTGGACGGCGAACTTCTGGTGCGGCGGGGCGATGACGTGGCGGTCTTCGGCGACCTGCAGAAACGCCTTGGCCGCAAACAGGTGGGCAAGGGGATGCTGGACAGCCACCCGGCCAGCCTGCGCGTCTATGACCTGCTGATCTGGCAGGGCCGCGATCTGCGCGAATTGCCCTTAATGGAGCGCCGCGCCGTGCTGGAAGCGGCGGATTTCGGCAGCGACCGGATCGATGTCTCGCCGCTTCTGGACTTTGCCACCTGGGACGATCTGGCCGCCCTGCGCGCCGATCCTCCGGCCCCGGTGATCGAGGGCGTGATGATCAAGCGCCGCGATTCCACCTATGTCGGCGGGCGCCCGCGCGGGCCCTGGTTCAAGTGGAAGCGCGACCCGCATGTGGTCGATGCCGTGCTGCTTTATGCGCAACGCGGCCATGGCAAGCGGTCGGGATTTTACAGCGATTTCACCTTCGGGCTGTGGGACGCGGACCAGCTTGTCCCGGTCGCCAAGGCCTATTTCGGCTTCACCGATGAGGAGTTGCGCGAACTGGACCGCTTCGTCAGGAACAATACCGTGGAACGCTTCGGTCCCGTCCGCTCCATTGCCCCGAAGCTGGTGCTGGAGGTCGCCTTCGAAGGCCTGAACGCCTCGGGCCGTCACAAATCCGGCGTTGCCATGCGCTTTCCCCGCATCAGCCGCATCCGCTGGGACAAGCCCGCCTCCGAGGCCGACCACCTGTCCACCCTGAAGGCCATGATCCCGTGACCCTGCCGCCCGCGTTCCAGGACTGGTTCGCCCGCCAGGGCTGGCAGCCGCACCCGCATCAACTGGACTTGCTGGAGGCCAAGGGTGACACCTTGCTGATCGCCCCCACGGGGGGCGGCAAGACGCTGGCCGGATTTCTGCCTTCGCTGGTGGACCTCAAGGACGGGCACAAGGGGCTGCACACGCTCTATGTCTCGCCGCTAAAGGCGCTGACGGCGGATATTGCGCGTAACCTCGCGCGCCCCGTGGCCGACCTGAACCTGCCGATCCGGGTCGAGGATCGCACCGGCGACACGCGAAGCTCGCAGCGCGCGCGCCAGCGGGTCGATCCGCCGCAGATCCTGCTGACCACGCCGGAATCGCTGGCCCTGATGCTGTCCTATGAACAGGCGCCGCAGATCTTCGGCAGCCTGCGCCGGGTGGTTCTGGACGAACTGCACGCCCTGGCCGAGAACAAGCGCGGCGATCAGTTGATGCTGTGCCTGGCCCGGCTGCGCGCGCTGGCGTCCGGCGTGGCGACGACCGGCCTGTCGGCCACGGTCGAGGATCCCGCAGCCTTGGCCGATTTCATGGGCGCCGCCCGGATCATCCAGGCCGATCCCGGCCCCGATCCCGACATCGCCATGCTGGCGACCGCCCGTCCCGCGCCCTGGTCGGGCGGCGGCGGCCATTACGCTATCCCCGAAGTCCTGGCCGAGATCAAGCAGGCCCGCACCACCATCATCTTCATCAATACCCGCGCCCAGGCCGAGCTGTTCTTCCAGGCTTTGTGGGCCGCCAATGACGACAACCTGCCCATCGGTCTGCACCATGGCAGTCTTGCCCGCGAGGCCCGCCAGCGGGTCGAGGCCGCGATGGCGGCGGGCGAATTGCGCGCCGTGGTGGCGACGGGCAGCCTGGATCTGGGCATCGACTGGGGGTCCGTGGATCTGGTGATCCAGGTCGGCGCGCCCAAGAACGTGAAGCGCTTGGTCCAGCGGATCGGGCGGGCCAACCACCGCTACAACGCCCCGTCCCGCGCCCGCATCGTGCCCGCCAACCGCTTCGAGGTGATCGAATGCGTCGCAGCCCTTGAGGCCGTGCACGAACATGACCTTGATGGCGAGCCGCGCGGTCCCGGGCCGCTGGATGTTCTGTGCCAGCACATCCTGCTGACCGCCTGCGCCGGCCCCTTCGACGCCGACGCCCTGTTCGCCGAGGTCCGCACCGCCGGCCCTTATCGCGGGTTGTCCCGCGCGCAGTTCGATGATTGCCTGGATTTCGCGGCGACCGGCGGATACGCGCTGCGCGCCTATGACCGCTGGCAGCGGCTGATGCTGCGCGACGGGCTGTGGCGCCTGCGCGATCCCCGCGCGGTGCGCGATTTGCGCATGAACGTGGGCACCATCGTCGAGGCCGAGATGCTGAAGGTCCGCCTGCGCGGGCGCGGCGGCAACCTGCTGGGCGAGGTCGAGGAAGGCTTTGCCGCGACCCTTGTTCCCGGCGACACCTTCCTGATCGGCGGGCAGACCGTGCGCTATGACGCCATGCGCGAAATGACGGTCGAGGTCACGAAGCAGCCGACCCGCCAGCCCCGGATCGCGGTCTATTCGGGGCTGAAGCTGGCGACCTCCACCCAGCTTTCGCACCGGGTGCAGGCGCTGATCGGCGATCCCTCGCGCCATTCGGTTCTGCCCAGGGACACCGCCGACTGGCTGGCCCTGCAGGCGCGCATCAGCACCCTGCCGCAGCCCGGCGTGCTTCTGAGCGAGACGTTTCCCCATCGCGGCCAGTGGCATTTCGCGCTGTACGGCTTTGCCGGGCGCAATGCCTTGCAGACGCTGGGCCTTCTGATGACCAAGACCATGGAGGATGCGGGCCTTGGCCCCTTGGGGTTCCTCGCGACCGACTATGCCCTGTGGATCTGGTCGCTGGATCCGGTGACCGATCCCGAGCCGCTTCTGGACCGCGACGCCCTGCGGGCAGGTCTGGGCGACTGGCTGGCGGGCAATGCGGTGATGAAGCGGACCTTCCGCAATGTCGCGATCATCGCCGGGCTGATCCAGCGCAACATGCCGGGGGGGCGGAAGTCCGGCAAGCAGGCAACCTTTTCCAGCGACATCCTTTACGATACCCTGCGCCGCTATGACCCCGACCATCTGCTGCTGCGCATTACCGCCGAGGAAGCGCGCCGGGGCCTTGTCGATTTCGATCGGATCGAGGAAATGCTGGACCACTCCCCCCGTCACGACCACCGCATGCTGGACCGCGTGACGCCCCTTGCCGCACCGCTGCTGCTGGAATTCGGCCGCGTGCCCATCGCGGGCCAAGGCCGCGAACGCCTGGCCGAAGCCGAGGCCGCGGCGCTCATGGCCGAGGCGGGGCTGGCATGACCCATGTCTTCGACTTTGCGGGTCACGAACTGGAGGCGCGGCCATCCGGCGCGCTCTACTGGCCCGAACGGCGATGGCTGATCGTGGCCGACCTGCACCTGGGCAAGTCCGAGCGCATGGCCCGGCGCGGCGGATCGCTGTTGCCGCCCTATGAGGTTCTGGCGACGCTCGACCGGCTGGAATCCGAGATCGCCGCGACCGATCCTGCCGCTATCATCAGTCTGGGTGACGGATTTGACGACGATGCCGCCGCCCTGGCGCTGCCCGACATGCTCTGCGACCGGCTGCGCGACATGGCCTGGGGGCGGCGCTGGATCTGGATCAGCGGCAACCACGACCCCGCCCCCGTCTGCCCGCGCCTGCCGGGTGAGACGGTGGATGAACTGGCCGATGGCTTGGTGCTGCGCCACCAGGCGGGGCAGGGGCCGGATGTATCCGGCCATTTTCACCCTTGTCTGCGGCTGGCGGGCGAGCGGCGGCGCTGCTTCCTGGTCGGGGGCGACCACCTGATCCTGCCGGCCTTTGGCGCCTATACCGGCGGGCTTGCCATCGACAGCCCTGTCCTGACGGCTCTGGTGCCGCAGGGCTTGGCCATCGCCTGCGGTGCGCGGGCGTTGCCGGTGCCGGTCGGCGCCATGCCGCGCCGGGGCCGCCGGGCATGAAAAAAGGCCGGGCCGCAATTTGCGCCCGGCCTTTGATTCTTGAGGCTCCAGCCTCAGAAGCGGAAGTTCACGCCGACCTTGATGTTGTGATGTTCCGGCGTGGCGCGGGTTTTAAGGGCATCCCCATCGCCAAGGTCATAGGTCACCTCGGTCTTGCCGAAGCTGCGATACTGCCATTCCGCGAAGACCGACAGGTTGTCGCGCAGCTTGCGTTCGACACCCAGCCCCAGCGAATAGCCGCTCGCGTCATAGTTCACGGTCTCGGAGCCGGCGGCATCCGAGAGGGTATAGTCGAAGTCGCCGTAAACCGCGCCCGCCGTCCCGTAGACCAGCGTCTGCGGGTTCACGACATAGCCGGTCTTCAGTTGCAGTCCGACAATATAGTTGACGGTCGATTCGACGTCGATCGCACCGCCAAAGTCAACGGTCTCGGTGGCATCGACGCTGCCGCCTTCGATCCACAGTTCCGGGCCGAAGACCCAGTTGTCGCGCTGCCAGCGGTATCCGGCATGAAGGCCTGCGGTCACGCCCTTGACATCGACAGAGCCCAGGTTCGTACCCCGCTGGACCAGCGTGTCGCTTTCGTAAAGGTCCAGACCCACCTCATCGCCGCCGCCAAAGGAGTAGCCGATGGAGCCGCCGGCATAGCCGCCCGCCCAGTCGCTGACCGGGGCGGCCTCGACCACGGGCGCGGCCACCACGGGTTCGGCTACAGGGGCGACATAGCCCCCCGCCAAGGCACCGGATGCGGCCGACAGCGTTCCCAGGGTGCAGGTCGCAAGAAAGAAGGTGTGACGCATTGGAGGCTCCTTCAAAGGGAAAGTTCAATCGCAGCGTAAATCGCCTTATGCAACCGGGGCGTAAGCATAATTACCCTGCGCGGCAATCATGCAGCCTTGTCGGAGCGTTGAAAAGCCCCGCAGCCCGGCCAAGCGCGGCATATCCGCCACACCGTCAGGTATCCAGGTTCTCGACGCTCAGCGCATTCTGCTGGATGAATTCGCGGCGGGGTTCGACCACGTCGCCCATCAGCTTGGTGAACAGATCCTCGGCCTCGGCCACGTCCTCGACCCGGACCTGCAGCAGGGTGCGCGCCGCCGGATCCAGCGTGGTTTCCCACAACTGCTCGGGGTTCATTTCCCCCAAACCCTTGTAGCGCTGCAGCGACAGGCCCTTTTCGCCTTCCAGGAAGATCGCCTGCAGCAGGCCCAGCGGCCCGAAGATCGGCTGGTCGCGGTCCTTGCGCAGCAGACGCGCGCCCTGGCTGTAGACATCCTGCAAGGCTTGGGTCATCTCGCCCAAGCGGCGGCTTTCGGCGCTGCGCAGCATCTGGCCGTCTAGCGTCCGGCTTTCTTCCACGCCGCGCAGGGTACGGGTCAGGCGGATGCCTGCGTCCTGGGTCGGACGGCCGGTCCAGCCGCGTTCGTATTCGGCGGCGATCATGTCCAGGCGCGCCGCGACCGCCGTGGCCACGCCCTGCGCGTCCTGGTCGATCCGGCCCGGCAGCAAGGCGCCCGCGATGGCGGCCTGTTCGGTGACATGGGGCGGGTAATGCGTCGGATAGGCGCGCAGGATGCGCCGCGCGATCCGCGCCTCGTCCACCACGCGCGCCAGGTCGGCGCCCACGATCTCCTCGCCCGAGGCCAGCTTCAGGGCCGCCCCCTCGATCCCCTGCTGGATCAGGTAGTCTTCCAACGCAGCCTCGTCCTTGAGGTAAACCTCGGACCGGCCGCGCGTGACCTTGTACAGCGGCGGCTGCGCGATATACAGGTGGCCCGCGTCGATCAGTTCCGGCATCTGCCGGAAGAAGAAGGTCAGAAGCAGCGTGCGGATATGCGCGCCGTCCACGTCGGCATCGGTCATGATGACGATTTTGTGGTAGCGGAGCTTCGACAGGTTGAATTCGTCGCGCCCGATGCCGGTGCCAAGCGCGGTGATCAGAGTGCCGATCATCTCGGACGACAGCATCCGGTCGAAACGCGCCCGTTCCACGTTCAGGATCTTGCCGCGGAGCGGCAGCACCGCCTGGTTCTGGCGCGACCGGCCCTGTTTCGCGGATCCGCCCGCGCTGTCACCCTCGACGATGAACAGTTCGGACAGAGCCGGATCCTTCTCCTGGCAGTCGGCCAGCTTGCCGGGCAGGGATGCCACGTCCATGGCGGTCTTGCGCCGCGTCAACTCGCGCGCCTTGCGCGCGGCTTCGCGGGCAAGCGCGGCCTCGATGATCTTGCCGACGATGGCCTTGGCCTCGGTCGGGTTTTCCTCGAACCATTCGGCCAGCTTCTCGCCCACTAGGTTCTCGACCGCCGGGCGGACTTCGGAGGAGACCAGCTTGTCCTTGGTCTGGCTGGAGAATTTCGGATCGGGCACCTTGACCGACAGCACGCAGGTCAGTCCCTCGCGCGCGTCGTCGCCGGTGAAATCCACCTTTTCCTTTTTCGCGATGCCGCTGTCCTGGGCGTATTTCCCGATCACGCGGGTCAGCGCGCCGCGGAAGCCCGCCAGATGCGTGCCGCCGTCGCGCTGCGGGATGTTGTTGGTGAAGGGCAGCACCGTTTCGTGATAGCTGTCGTTCCACCACATCGCGACCTCGACCCCGATGCCGCCCCGTTCGCCGGTCATGAAGATCGGCTCAGGCATCACGGGGGTCTTGGAGCGGTCGAGGAACTTCACGAATTCCCGCACCCCGCCTTCGTAGAACAGTTCGGTCTTCTGCACCTCGGCATGGCGCTCGTCCTCCAGGATGATGCGGACGCCGCTGTTCAGGAAGGCCAGTTCCCGCAGGCGGTTTTCCAGCGTCTTGTAGACGTAATCCAGGTTCGAGAACGTCCCGTTCGGATCGTTGATCTTGGAGGATGCCAGGAACCGCACCTCGGTCCCCTTTTCGCCCGGCGCGGCATCGCCCACGACGCGCAGGTGTTCGGCCGTGTCGCCATGTTCGAAGCGGGCGTAATGTTCCTTGCCGTTGCGCCAGATGCGCAGTTCCAGCCAGTCCGACAGCGCGTTCACCACCGACACGCCCACCCCGTGCAAGCCGCCCGACACCTTGTAGGAATTGCTGTCGAATTTCCCGCCCGCGTGCAGCTGGGTCATGATGACCTCGGCCGCCGAAACCCCTTCGGTCGGGTGCATGTCCACGGGGATGCCGCGCCCGTTGTCGCGCACGCTGACGCTGTTGTCGGCGTGGATTTTCACCTTCACATAGTCGGCGTGACCGGCCAGGGCCTCGTCGATGCCGTTGTCCACGACCTCATAGACCATGTGGTGCAGGCCCGACCCGTCGTCAGTGTCGCCGATATACATGCCGGGGCGCTTGCGCACGGCTTCCAAGCCCTTGAGAACCTTGATGGAATCGGCGCCGTATTCGGCGGTCTGCGCGGCTGGTGCGGTCATGGGTGAATGTGTCCTGTTCCTGTAGGCACGATATAAGCATTCGTCCCGCCAAAGTCACGGGAAAGACGAGGTTTTTCAGCGTTTTTAGCGGGCTTCAGCCGGTCATTCCGACGGCCTGGGACAGCCCGTCGGTTTTGCTCACCGCCAGACGACGCGCGCGGAGGCCGAAGGCCGCGAACAGGTCAGGCCCGGTACCGGTCAACAGGCTTTGCGCGGGCAGGGCGGCGATGCGGTCGTAAAGGGCCGCGCGACGGTCGGCGTCCAGATGGGCCGCGACCTCGTCCAGCAGCAGGACCACCGGCTGGTCGGACAGCGCGCGGGCATTGGCCAGGATCAGGGACAGCAGCAGGGCTTTCTGCTCGCCGGTCGATGACAGCGCGGCGGGCATGTCCTGCGGGCCCCAATGCGCGCCCAGGTCGGCGCGGTGGGGGCCGGTCAGCGTGCGGCCCGCGCCCATGTCGCGCGGGCGCATGGCGGCCAGGCGGTCGGCGATGGAACCCGCGTCGGGATCGTCGGCCTGGCCTTCGCCCGGCAGCAGCGTCAGGCGGGCAGCAGGAAAGTCGCCCCCTTCCTGCGCGGCGGTGATGGCCGTCAGCGCGGCTTGGCGGTTGCGGGTCAGGGCGGCGCCCGCATCGCCCATCTGCGCCTCAAGCGCGCGATACCAGCCGGGATCCCCCACCTGATCCTTCAGCAGGCGGTTGCGTTCCCGCATCGCCTTGTCATAGGTCAGCGCAAGATCGGCATGATCGGGATAAAGGCTCAGCGTCACGCGGTCCAGGAAGCGGCGCCGCGCCTCGGGCGGGTCGGACCACAGCCGGTCCATGGCGGGCACCAGCCAGATGATCCGCAGCAGGCGCCCAAGCGCGGTCTGCGCCACGGGCTTGTCGTCGATCAGGACCGTGCGCGGCTGGCCGGGCAGGGCCGTAGTCTCGACCGCATGATCGCCGATCCCTGACCGGATCCGCCAGCCCGCATCAGGCCCCTGACGCGCCTGATCGGAGGCGGACGCCGACCGCAGCCCGCGTCCCGGCGCCAGCATCGACACGGCTTCCAGGATATTGGTCTTGCCCGATCCGTTCGGGCCGAAGATCGCCAGGGGCCGGTGGTCAAGATCCAGGTCCAGCCGCGGCCAGGACCGGAACTGCGCCAGCGAGATCTTGGTAAGCGTCACACCCGCATCGGCATGACGACATAGACCGCCGTCTGGTCGGACCCTTCGCGGATCAGCGCCGCGTCGCCCGAGCCGTTGAACATGAAGACCGCATTGTCGCGGTCCACCTGGGACGCGATCTCCTGCAGGTACTTGGCGTTGAAGCCGATTTCCAGCGGTTCGTCGCCATAGGCCACGATCAGTTCCTCTTCCGCCGCGCCCGCGTCGGGGGCGTTGACCGACAGGACCAGCCGGTCCTGGTCCAGCGCCAGCTTGACCGCGCGCGAGCGTTCGCTGCTGACGGTCGCCACCCGGTCCACCGCGCGGGCAAAGTCGGTGGCGTCCACCTCCAGCTTGCGGGCGTTGTTCATGGGGATGACGCGCGAATAATCGGGGAAGGTCCCGTCGATCACCTTGGATGTCAGCGTCAGCGTGGGCGTGGCAAAGCGCACCTTGGTTTCGCTGACCGAGACGGCAATATCGACCTCGCCGTCATCCAGCAGCTTGCGCAGTTCGGCCACCGTCTTGCGCGGCACGATCACGCCTGGCATCTCGTCCGCGCCGACCGGAAGGGGCGCGTCGATCCGCGCCAGGCGGTGCCCGTCGGTCGCCACGCAGCGCAGCATCGGCTGGCCGTCGGCCTGCGCCACATGCATGTAGACGCCGTTCAGGTAATAGCGCGTCTCTTCGGTGGAAATCGCGAACTTGGCCTTGTCGAACAGGCGGCGTAGCACATCGGCCTTGGCCTTGAAGTTGGCGCTGTATTCGGACGACGCCATGACCGGGAAATCCTCGCGCGGAAGCGTGGCCAGGCTGAAGGACGATCGCCCCGCCTGCACCGACAGCCGCCCCGCCGCGTCATCCGTGCTGATCTGCACCAGCGAGCCGTCGGGCAGCTTCCTCGCGATCTCGTTCAGCATGACCGCGCTGACCGTGGTGGCGCCGGGGCGTTCGACCTGGGCCGGGGCCTGGTCCACCACCTCGGTATCGAGGTCGGTGGCGCGGAAGCTGACGCCCTCGGGCGTGGCCTCGATCAGGACGTTGGCCAGGATCGGGATGGTGTTGCGGCGTTCCACAACCGATTGGGCCTGAGACACGGCTTTCACCAGAACGGCGCGCTCGATCGAGAATTTCATCGCTTTTCCCTGTACCTGCGGCCATCCCGGCCCGTATGCGGACCTGATTTGTAACCAGCCGCGCGGGCGCTCACAAGCGTTTCGTGCGGCGGTTTCGTTCCTGTCAGGCTTCCAGCAGGCGCCGCAGCATGTTCACGTCCTCGGCCAGGGCGTGATCCTCGGCGACCAGTTCGTCGATCTTGCGGATGCCGTGCATGATCGTGGTGTGGTCGCGCCCGCCGAAGCGGCGGCCGATTTCGGGCAGGGACCGGCTGGTCAGCTGCTTGGACAGATACATGGCGATCTGGCGCGGCCGGGCGACGTTGCGCGCGCGCTTGGGCCCGACCATGTCGGCCAGGCGGATGTTGTAATGCTCGGCCACCTTGCGCTGGATGTCGTCGATGCTGATCTTGCGGTCGTTCGTGCGCAGGATGTCGGCCAGGCATTCCTGGGCCACCTCCAGCGTGATCTCGCGGCGCAGAAGGCTCGCATGGGCGAACAGGCGCTGCAGCGCGCCTTCCAGCACGCGCACGTTGGTGGTGATGCGATGCGCCAGGAACTCCAGCACGCCCGCGCCGATCTGCAGATCCGGCTGCTGGGCGCGGAACACCTCGGTCTTGGATTGCAGGATGCCCAGGCGCAGTTCGTAGGTCGTGGGATGCAGATCCACGATTAGCCCGCAGGACAGGCGCGACTTGATGCGTTCCTCAAGGCCCTTGATCTCGGCGGGCGCGCGGTCGGCGGAAATGACGATCTGCTTGCCCTGATCGACCAAGGCGTTGAAGGTGTGGAAGAATTCTTCCTGCGTGCTGTCCTTGCCGGCGATGAACTGCACGTCATCGACCATCAGCATGTTCACGTTGCGGAACATGCCCTTGAAATCCATGATCGTGCTTTCGCGCAGCGCCTGCACGAAGCGGTACATGAACTGTTCGGCCGACAGATACAGCACCTGCGCCAGCGGGTGGCGCGTTTGATAGTCATGGGCGATGGCGTGCATCAGGTGCGTCTTGCCCAGGCCCACGCCGCCATAGAGGAACAGCGGGTTGAAGCCCACCGGCCCGCCCTCGGCCACGCGGCGCGCGGCGGCATGGGCCAACTCGTTGGGCTTGCCCACCACGAAATTGCCGAAGGTATAGCGCGGATCCAGCGGCGCCCCCAGGTCGGGGCGCGCCGCCATGCGGGCGGCGGCGGGCGCCGTGGCCGATGCCACGGGGCGCGCGGGCCGTGCGGGCGCGGCGGCGGGGCGGGCGCGGCCGGGGGCCGTCTGCGGCACCACGTCAAAGCGCAGCCGTTCGACCGGCTGGCCGTGGCGGCTGAGCACGCCCATGATGTCCTTGGCGAAATGCCGGTTCACCCAGTCCGAGATGAATCGGGTCGGACTGGCGAAATGCGCGATCCCGGATTCCAGCCCGGTCAGGCGCAAGGGTTTGATCCAGTGGTTGAAATTGTTCGGCCCCACGCTTGTTTCCAGCGTGGCGCATGCCTGACCCCAAAGATCGTCCATCGTTTTGCCCTATCTATCCTGTCCCCAACCTTCGCCGGCCCTCCGGCGAAACAGGATTCGCGACGCGCATCGGGCGGCAGAACTGCGGACAACACCCCATCCTGCGTCCCCGAACGGGTCACATGACGGGGCTTTCGCCCAAATCCTGATCCTTAGACACGAGTTTCCGTGCAGCCGGTGGCAGCCGTCCGCCGAAAACCCGAGGGCAGGGAAAGGCGCCTGTTCCTTTCCTGGCCTGACCTGCCTGCCGCGGATTCAAAAATCCGCGCCGGCCGGCCCGTCCCCAACACAGCGACGTGAATCGCCCCATCAGGTTAGCCATGGCGAAGGCGGGGCCGCAACCGAACTATCTGCTTGACAGAAGCTTTGCCGGGACGAATCTGCGAGAGCCTTGACTCAAAAGGAAAGAATCCCGAAGGCCTTGATTTGTAGACATTTTTGCAACATTCGCAGGTGCAGAAATGGAAAAAGGGCGCGGACTGGCATCCGCACCCGATCAGGTTGACAGGCCCCGCAGGGCCAAGATTTCAAGGCAATCCGCGTCGAAGATGAAGCGGAAATCAGGCCGCCGACAGCGCCTTCACACGGGCCGCCAGACGCGAGATTTTCCGCGACGCAGTATTCTTGTGGACGACGCCCTTGGTGACGCCGCGCATCAGTTCCGGCTGTGCTGCCTGCAGCGCCGCCTTGGCGGCTTCGGCATTGCCCGAGGCGATGGCTTCCTCCACCTTGCGCAGGAAGGTGCGGATGCGCGAACGGCGGGCCTTGTTCACGTCGGTGCGGCGCTCGATCTGGCGGGCGCGTTTCTGGGACTGGGGGGTATTGGCCATGGGTTCTTGTCCTATCGGTCTTTTCAGCGTTTCAGTTGCGCAAAAGACCCAAGGAGCCGCTTCACGGGGAAGCGGTCATGATTCTTGCCTAAGCGGGCCCACGCGCATGTAAGCCGGGGCCTATAGGGCAAAGCGGCCCGAAAGGAAAGCCCGAAAATCAGCGGTCGCGGAACTGCGGCTCGCGCTTTTCCAGGAAGGCGGCCATGCCTTCCTTCTGGTCCTCGGTGGAAAACAGCGCCTGGAAGGTGCGGCGCTCGAACAGGATGCCCTCGGTCATGGTGGTCTCAAAGGCGCGGTTGACGGCCTCCTTCGCGGCCTTGACCGAAATCTGCGATTTCTCGGCGATCTTGCGGGCGGCGGCCATGGCCTCGGGGATCAGCTTGGCGGCGGGCACGATGCGGCTGACCAGGCCCGAGCGTTCCGCCTCGGCCGCATCCATGAAGCGGCCGGTCAGGTGCATGTCCATGGCCTTGGACTTGCCCACGAAGCGCGTGAGCCGCTGCGTGCCGCCGATGCCCGCGATGACGCCCAGGTTGATTTCCGGCTGGCCGAACTTGGCGGTGTCGGCGGCGATGATGAAGTCGCAGATCATCGCCAGCTCGCAGCCCCCGCCCAGGGCATAGCCGCTGACGGCGGCGATGATCGGCTTGCGGATGCGGGTGATGGCGTCCACCTTGGCGCCGAACAGGTCTTCCTCATAGGCGTCCACGAAGGTCTTGGTGGACATTTCCTTGATATCGGCGCCTGCGGCAAAGGCCTTTTCGCTGCCGGTCAGCACGATGCAGCGAATTTTGTCGTTGCGGTCGGCGTCAAGCAGGGCCTGGCCCAGTTCGGTGATCAGGGCTGTGTTCAGCGCGTTCAGCGCCTCGGGGCGGTTCAGCCGGATCAGGGCGGTGCTGTCCTCGATCTCGACGATGATGGTTTCATAGGCCATGGCTGCGTCCCCGTTGCGATGCATTCGGGGCGGACCCTAGCAAAAGCCGGATCGGAAAGCCAATCAGCCTAGCGCTGGCAGACCGGGCAGTAGAAGCTGGACCGCCCGCCCTGCACGATGCGGCGGATGGTGCCCGAACAGCCGGGGGTGGGGCAGGGCGCGCCCTCGCGGTCATAGACGCGGAAGCTGTGCTGGAAATAGCCCAGTTCCCCGGTCGCCTGCCGGTGGTCACGCAAGCTGGAGCCGCCCGCGGCGATGGCATCCGTCAGCACGTCGCGGATATGGCCCACAAGCGCCACGATGCGCGCGGCCCCGATGCGCCCCGCCGCCCGGCGCGGGTCGATGCCCGCGCGGTGCAGCGCCTCGGAGACATAGATGTTACCAAGGCCCGCGACGATTCGTTGGTCCAGCAGCGCCTGCTTCACCGGCACCTTGCGGCCTGCGAAGACGGCGGCCAGATAGGCGGGGGTGAAGCTGTCGTCAAAAGGTTCCGGCCCCAAGTGGTCCAGCAGCGGATGGGCCGATCCTTCGCGGATCAGGTCCACCATGCCGAAGCGGCGGGCATCGTTGAAGGTGATGGTGCTGCCCCCTTCCGTCACCAGCACCACATGGTCGTGGCGCGGCAGGATCGCCGGGTCGCGGTGGAAATCGCCAAGGCCCGCGCCTTCCACCAGCATCCGCCCCGACATGCCAAGATGCATCAAGAGCGTGCCGCCCCGGTCCAGGTCCGCCAGCAGGTATTTCGACCGCCGCCGCAGCGCCGTGACCGTGGCGCCCGTCAGAACCTGCACCAGATCGACCGGCAGGGGCCAGCGCAGGTCGGGGCGGCGAACCTCGGCCCGCGCGATGCGTTGGCCTTCCAGGTGCGGCTGGAGGCCGCGGCGGACGGTTTCGACTTCGGGCAGTTCTGGCAATCCCGGTCCTTTCGCTGCATTGTGCCGCAGGCGCATGGCTGGACATTGTGCGCGCCGTGCGTCGGGCTTATCTGGCGATGAAACAGCGGATCGGCAAGCGGATGAGCGACAAGAAGCAGACCCATTTCGGTTTCCAGACCGTGGACGAGGATGCCAAGGCCGGAATGGTCCACGGGGTCTTTTCCAGTGTCGCCAGCCGATACGACCTGATGAACGACCTGATGAGCGCGGGCATCCATCGCGTCTGGAAGAATGCGATGATGGACTGGCTGGCCCCGCGCGATGGCCAGCACCTGCTGGACGTGGCGGGCGGCACGGGCGACATTGCGTTCCGGTTCCTGGACCGCGCACCGGACGCCCGCGTTACCGTCTGCGACATGACCGAATCCATGCTGGTCGAGGGCAGGAAGCGCGCCGATGCCGTAGAAAAGTCCGACCGGCTGGCCTGGGTCACGGGCGACGCGATGGCGCTGCCCTTTGCGGATAACAGCTTCGACCGCTACACGATCAGCTTCGGCATCCGCAACGTCACCCGCATCCCCGACGCGCTGCGCGAGGCTTACCGGGTGCTGCGCCCCGGCGGGCGGCTGATGGTGCTGGAATTCAGCCAGATCCCCGTGCCGGCGATGCAATGGGCCTATGACCGCTACAGCTTCAACATCATTCCCGCCATGGGCCAGGCGGTGACGGGGGATCGCGACAGCTATCAGTATCTGGTCGAATCGATCCGCAAGTTCCCGGATCAGGACGCTTTTGCCGACATGATCCGCGCGGCCGGTTTCGGCCGCGTACAGTATCGCAACCTGTCGATGGGCATTGCCGCGCTGCATTCGGGCTGGAAGCTTTGAGGGGGCCGCACAACCTGCTGCGCCTGATCCGCACGGGCGCCACCTTCGAACGCACCGGCGCCATGCGCGCGGTGCTTGACGCGGTCGAAGCCCCGCCCCGGTTGCGGATCGCCGCGCATGTGCTGGGCTGGCCCTTCCGCTGGCTGGGCTACAAGGGCGACCCCGCCCTGCCGCCAATCACGCGGGCCATCACCGCGCTTGGTCCGGCATACATCAAGTTCGGCCAGATCCTGTCCACCCGCGCCGATGTGGTGGGCGTCGAGATGGCCCAGCAGTTGCGGATGCTGCAGGACCGCCTGCCGCCCTTCCCGACCGATCAGGCGAAGGACATCATCCAGGCCGAATTGCGCCAGCCGGTGGACCTGCTGTTTTCCGAATTCTCGGAACCCGTCGCCGCGGCCTCCATCGCGCAGGTCCACCGCGCCCGCATCCGCGACACGGGCCACGAGGTCGCCGTCAAGGTGTTGCGCCCCGGCATCGGCCCCGCCTTCCGCCGCGACATCGATGCCTTCCATTTCGCGGCAGGCATCATCGAGTTCCTGTCGCCCGGCAGCCGCCGGTTGCGCCCGCGGGACGTGGTGCGCCATTTCGAGGCTACCGTCACCGCCGAACAGGACATGCGGCTGGAGGCGGCCAATGCGTCCGAATTTGCCGAAAACACCAAGGGAGATGCGGGCTTTGCGTTGCCCCATCCGCATTGGGAACTGTCCTCGCGCCGGGTGCTGACCTCGGACTGGGCCGAAGGGCTGCCGATGGGGGACCGCGCGGCCCTCGTGGCGGCGGGCCATGACACCAGCCGCATCGCCACGCGGGTGATCCAGCTGTTTTTGCAGCATGCCCTGCGCGACGGCTTCTTCCACGCCGACATGCATCACGGCAACCTCAAGGTCGCGGCCAATGGCGACGTTCTGGCCTATGACTTCGGCATCATGGGCGAGATCGACGAATACACCCGCCGCGTCTATGCCGAGATCCTGTATGGCTTCATCCAGCGCGATTACCGCCGCGTGGCCCGCGTCCATTTCGAGGCGGGATATGTTCCCCGCGACCGGGACGAGGCCGCCTTCGCCCGCGCCCTGCGTGCCGTGGGAGAGCCGATCTTCGGCGCCAGCGCCAACCAGATTTCCATGGCGAACCTGCTGGCCTATCTGTTCGAGGTGACCGAGCGTTTCGGGATGCAGACCCAGACCCAGCTGATCCTGCTGCAGCGCACCATGGTGGTGGTCGAGGGCGTGGCCCGGTCGGTCGATCCGCAGCTGAACATCTGGGACGCGGCGAAGCCCGTGGTGTCGGATTACATCCGGTCGAACATCGGGCCCAAGGCGCTTGCGGGCGACATGGCCCGCGTCGCGCAGACGGTCGGTCGATACGGTCCGCTGCTGCCGCGCATCGTCGAGCAGGCCCTGTGGGAACGCGCCCATCCCGAGGAGGCCCGCGCGGTCCAGCCGGTCCTGGTCCGGCGCGGCGCGCCGGTCTGGCTGGCGGTGGTGCTGGCCCTTGGCGCGGGCGCGGCGATCGGGATGGGGCTGGCCTGAGGGCCTTTTGCCGGATTGCGGATGTCAGGCCTGGCGGCACGCTCCTTGCCCTGCGGCCTGCGCCTTCGGGCAATCGGTCCGGCGAATGTCCACGGGACATTCGCCTGCCGCACCTTCCGGGGTCAGAAACACAAGATCTCGGCCTCGGCCTCGGCGCGCTTCAGCCTGGCTGTCATCTCGGTCATCTGGGCCATGCCTCGAAACATGCCCGCCCGTTCGCCGGTGGTCTGCTGCATCCGCAACACGGTTTCGGCCTGGACATAATCGTCATAGGGCAGGACTTCCGCGATCTGGTCGATGGCGCAGGAACAGCGGTCCAGCATGTCGCGATTCTGGCCATTGGTCGCCATGCAGGCAAAGACATATTCCGCCCGCGCATTGGTCGGATAATCGTTGACCACCTGGGCATGGACCGCCCCGGCACCCAGAGCCGCCGCCAAGGCCAGCAGGCGCGGGATCATTGCAGCGCCATCCGGTTCAGATAGCCGGGCTGCGCGCCTTCGGTCTGGGCGCGTAACTCGCGGATCGGCTGGGCGGGATCTTCGCCCAGGACGAAGGTCAGCGCCAGGGTCTGGAAGCCTCCCATCCGGGCCGCGTTCGGATCCTGGGCGAAGGGCCGGAAGCTGGCGACCGCACCATCGCCGCTGCGGTCGATCGTGCCGCCCTGGAACAGCGCCTCCTTGATGCGGTTGCGGATATAGAAGGGGCTGCCGCCCGTCAGCCCCGCCATGTCGCGGGTGACCTGTTCCAGGAAAAAGGTCAGCACCGGATCCCCGGCCGAGATCGGGAAAGGCCCGATCTGCCGGGTCCGTGTGTCGGTCTTCTGCACCAGTTGCAGAACCGGCTGCTGGTCTGATGGATCCGTGACCTCGGTCAGCGTCAGGCTGCCTGCCTTGACCGGCTGGAAACCCGTTGCCTCCGGCCCCTTAACCTGGAGGGACCAGTTCAGATCCTTGTCCAGCGACCAGGGACCGCGTTCGGCGAAGACGGCGTCGCCCGCCTCGCCCGGTAGGGCGGGGCCGGCGGTCAGCGCGGACAGGCCCAGCCACAGGGCTGCGGCAATGGCACGATTCATGGTCATCCTCCCACATGCAGGTGCAGATTTGCGCCGCCCGGCCCCAAGGACAAGCCCCGGCGGCCCAGGGATCGGCCTTTGGTCGCAGTCACGCCAGGATCCCGCCCAGGATCTCGGCCAGTTCGGCGGGGCGCACCGGCTTTTCCATCAGATGCACCCCCATGTCCGCGCAACTGCGCGCGATCCGGGGGTCGCGATGCGCGGTGATCATCACCGCCGGGATCGCCTGCCCGACGGCCCTGCGCAGCGCCCGGACCGCGTCCACGCCGGTATCGCCGTTTTCCAGGTTGTAGTCGGCCAAGATCACGTCGGGCGGGTCGTCGCCCATGGTGGCCAGGGCCTCGGCGGTACCGCCGGTCACGCGGGCCACCATGCCCAGGCGGTCGCGCAGGATCATCTCGTATCCGCGCCGCATGCCGGGGTCGTTTTCCACCACAAGCGCCACGCGCCCGCGCAGCGGCAAGGCGGTGTTGTCGGGCCGGGCCGAGGGTCCGGCGGGGTCGCCGTTCACAAGTGGCAGGCCCACGCGGAAGACGGTCCCGCGCATGGCTTCGGAATCCAGGCGGATCGGGTGGTCCAGCTTGGCGCAGGCGCGGCGCACGATGGACAGGCCCAGGCCCATGCCGGGGGTGCCTGCGTCCTGGGACAGCCGCTGGAATTCGTCGAAGATGCGATTGCGGTCCACCGCCGGGATGCCCACCCCGGTGTCATAAACGCACAGCCAGCACAGATCGCCCCGCCTGCGCGCGCCCACGACCACGCCGCCCTTGTGGGTGTACTTGATCGCGTTCGACACCAGGTTCTGCGCGATCCGGCGCAGGAAGACCGGGTCGCTTTCCACCACCGCATCGGTCGGCACGAAGGACAGGCGCAAACCCTTCGCCTCGGCCAAGGGGGCGAATTCCACGGCCAGCCTGCGGAACAGGTCGCCCAGGGGAACCGGCTGGCGGTGGAACTCGATCCGCTGGCTGTCCAGCCGCGAGATGTCCAGGACCGCGTGCATCAACTGTTCCACCGATTCGAAGGCGCCTGAAAGCCGGCTTGTCAGCTCAGCCTGAAGATCGCTCATGGGCGTGTCGGTCAGCATGGACAGGAACAGCCGCGCCGCCGACAGGGGCTGCAACAGGTCGTGGCTGGCCGCGCGCAGGAAGCGGGTCTTCGAACGGTTCGCCTCCTCGGCCGACGCACGGGCCACGGCCAGTTCGCGGTTGCGCTGCGACAGGTCGGCAAGCGCGCGTTCCAAGTCGCGGGTGCGGACCATCACCTCCTGCTCCAGGGCGACGGCGGCCTGGAACATCGACCAGGCGGAACCCCGCGATTCCTCCAGCCGGTCGATGCGGTCGATCAGAACCTGGTTGATGCGCCGCAGTTTCTCGACCTGGCGTTCCGGCCCGTCGTTGTCACGCAGCATGGGATCACGCAGCATCGGGGGCGGCCAGATCCTCGTTCGGCATGAAGGCCAGGCCCACGAAGGTCTGGTTCACATGCATGCCGCTGTGCTGTTCGCCATAGGTGTTGAAGCCCGCCACGCGGTATCGCGCCAGCAGGTCCGACATCTGGTCGCGCAACCCTTCGCGTTCCAGGGCCAGCCGCCGCAGGATGCAGTCGAAGCCCAGCACCATCAGCGGCGGGCGGGGCAGCGAGGCCAGGGCTTCGGCAAAGCCTTGGGTCATGTCTTCGGCCCGGCCAAGGGTCAGGACGGTGCCGATGTCGATGGCCGACATCAGCGACAGCCCGCCGTCGGGGGTCTGCGCGCTGATGGCGCGGACATGGTGGTGGCGTCCCATGCGCAGCAGCAGGGGATGGCGCGCGAATTCGGTGGGCGTCAGCGCGTCGGGGTCGATGCCGGTCAGGCGGGCATATTCCTCGGCCGCGGGTTCGGCGTTCAGTTCCAGGATGCGGCGCTTTTCGGGGATTGCGGCCGTCACGACCACGCGCGTGGCAGTGGGGCTGAAATGGGCGAAGGTGACCTCGCTGACGGCCAGGTCGGTTTCCACCAGCAAAAAGACGGCGGCGTTGGTGACGACCTTGCCCCCTGCCAGAAGCCAGGTCTGGCGGAAGAACAGCCCGTCGCCCGCCGAGCCCCCCAGCGTCGGGACCGAGGGCAGGGCCGCGTCGATGGTCGCCACAAGCGCATCTTCCTGCCCCGCCAGCCCATCGACCAGCAGCAACCCGAACAGCGACCGCTGGGGATCGGGGCCGAAGCCCGCCTGCAACCGGCGCAGCGCCGCCATCCAGTCCGAGACCGGAAGCTGGTCCAGATGCGGCAGGACCAGGGCCGAAGCCCGGAAATGGGACGCCGGAAAGCCGATGGCGACCACGCTGTCGCTGGCATAGCCGCCGGGCCCGATCTCTCCGGCAGAGGAACAGCCCGCGATCACGCAGCCTTCTGGCAGGCCCGCGCGCAGCACGGCGTCAAGGGCCGCCAGTTCGGGGCCATGCGCGCCGAAGATCAGGACAAGGCCCGGATTGGCTCCGCGCAGGCCGTCCAGCAGGATCCGGCCGTGATCGGCCTCTCCGCGGTCGGCCTGCACGGCCACCGGCCCGGTGGCGCCCTCCTTCGCAGCCGGGCCGGTATTCATCAGCCCGCCTCGAACAGCCGGACAGTATTGGCAAGCAGCACCGCCTGGGTCCGGCGGCGCGCGTTGATCTTGGACATGATCGCCGTGATATGGGTCTTTACCGTGGCCTCGGCGATGGACAGGTCATAGCTGATTTCCTTGTTCGCCTTGCCCTGGCAGATCAGCCGCAGGATCTTCATCTGCTGCGGCGTGAGCGTGGCGAAGCGGCGGGCAAGTTCCGCCTTGGCCTCGTCCTCGGCGCAGGTTTGGTCGGGGGCATAGCCTTCGGGGGTGACATGTTCGCCTTCCCACATGCGGCGCAGGCTGTCCACCAGGGCCTCGCGCCCCAGCGACTTGCTGATATAGCCCTGCGCCCCCGCCGCCATCGCAGCGGAAATCATGGCGCTGTCCATGTCGGCGGAAATCATGGTGATCGGCACATCGGGCAATTGCCGGCGCAGGGTCACGATGCCCTCGGCCCCCCGCGCATCGGGCAGGTTCAGGTCCAGGATCACGGCATCGGGCGCGCCCTGCGCCTTGATTCCGTCCAGGGCCGCGCCCAGGCTGCGGGCGGTCCGCACATTCTTCAGCCCGAAGCTGATCTTCAGCGTCAATGCCAGCGCGTCGCACATCAGCGGGTGGTCGTCCACGATCAGGATCTCGCGCACCTGATCGGCGCTTTGCCGTGGCGTCTGCGGCGAACGCGCCTGCATGGCTGCGGCTGTCATGATGGTTCCTCCTCGGATGGTGCCGCGGTCTCCCCTCCGCGATAGTCCTGCCCGAGTGTAGGCCACTGTCCCCGCAAAGCAAGCCTGCATCTGCGACCAAGGTCGCGGCCCGGTGGCAGCCCGCAGGGATCAGGCAGGCTGGCCGGCGATCCAGTCCCTGGCATCCGTCACGGTGGCATAGCCGAAGGCCAGCCCGGTCATCATCGCGGCATGGACCTGGGCTGCGGGAACGGTGGTGCCCTGGAATTCCAGGTCGCGGGTGGCGCAGGCATCCGCGATGACCGTGGTCTTGTAGCCCAGGTCGGATGCGGCGCGGGTGGCCGCGTCGATGCACATGTGGCTCATGGCGCCCACGATCACGACATCGGTGACGTCGTTGTCGTCCAGGATGCGCTTCAGGTCGGTGTCCTTGAAAGCGTTGACGTTGTTCTTGGTCACGACGATCTCGTCCCCCTGGGGCGCGGCGGCGGGGTTGATCTGCGCGCCCTCGCTGCCGGGATGGAAGAAGGGGGCCGAGGGTTCCGCGAATTCGTGGCGCACATGCACGATCAGGTCGCCGCGTTCGCGGGCGGCATCCAGCACGGCGCGGGCCTTTTCGGCGGCTTCATCCATCCCCTCCAGCGGGAACTTGCCGCCGGGGAAATAGTCGTTCTGGATATCCACGGCGATGGTGGCGCGTCTGGTCATGGTCATCCCTTATCCGTTGACGGTTTCGAAAGTCTGGTCCCAGGTATTGCCGTCCGTATCCTCGACATGGACGCGGATCGGCTGGCCGTTGGGTTCGTAGGCAAAGCGGAACACCGGATCCTCGCTGATCGAGATCCCGGCCTTCAGCGCGAACAGCAATTCCTCGCCCTGGCGCACGTCCAGGCGGTCGATGAAATGGGCGGGGATGGTCAGCAGCGTCACCTGGTCGCGCTGCAGGCCGGAAAAATTCGGGTGCCGGATCATCAGCGTGCCGATGGTGCGGCCGTTTTCCTGCGCGGTTTTCCACCGCATCTGGCCCATGGTCGCCTCGACCGCCGCCATGTCCTTGCCCGCAGGCGCCGAGCAGCCGCCGGATGCCTTGACGAAGCGGCCCGCCATGACCTGGCTGCCGGTGCCAAGATCGGCGATGGCGCGCACGTCGGAATAGCTGTCCACGCGGACGCGGAATTCGAAATCCAGCGGCATCATCGCCGGGCCGAAGCTGTATTCGGCGGCGACGGGGGCGGGGTTTTCGTCGATGACAAGGGTCGCCGCCTGGATCGCCGGGGCGCCGGGCGGCTGGGTCAGGCGGATCGGGACGATCGCGGCCTCATGCGCGCGGACCGGCGCCTCAAGGTCCAGGGCGCCGATGTCCTGGGGCACGTCGGTTTGCAGGCCCAGGACCGATTCCCGCAGATCCTCCCAGGTGGCCGAGTTCTGCAGCGGATTATCCTGCGCCATCGCCGGTCCGGCCAGAAGCAGCGCGGCAAGGATATGAGCCTTCATCGTCAATCTCCTTTCCTCATGCGGCGATAGATGAAATCGGCTGTGTCTGCGCTCGATCCGGCATGGGCATCGGCTTCGGCGCGGGCCACGACCTGCGCGTGGTGGGGCGACAGAGAACAGACCGGGTCGGTCGCCCGCGCATCGCCCGCCAGCGCCATGGCCTGGCAGCGGCAGCCGCCGAAGTCGATGGTCTTGCGGTCGCAGCCTTGGCAGGGTTCCGGCATCCAGGCCGTGCCGCGAAAGGCGTTGAAGCTGTCCGAATTGTGCCAGATCTCGGCCAGATCCCGATCACGGACGTTTTCGAACCGCATCCATTTGATGGATTGCGCGGCATGGCAGGGCAGGACCGTGCCGTCGGGGGCGATGTTCAGGCCCGTGGATCCCCAGCCGCCCATGCAGGCCTTGGGATAGATGGCGTGGTGGTCGGCGGGGACATAGTCGATGACCATGCGCCCCCGCAGGCGGATGCGGGCGTCGTTCACCACCTGGCGCGCGAATGCCGCCTGTTCGCGCGTGGGCATCAGCGCCTTGCGATTGAGATCCGCCCAGCCGTGGAACTGCACGGTCGCGACTTCTATCCGCCGCGCGCCCAAGGCTTCCGCCAGGTCGATCATGTCGGGCAGGCGTTCCAGGTTCTGGCGGTGGACCACGGCGTTGATGGTCAGGGGAAAGCCGATGTCCTTCACCCATTCGGCAAAGTGCATCTTCTTGTCCCAGGAACCCGGATGTCCGCTGATCCGGTCGGCCATGTCGGGGCGGATGCCCTGCAGGGACAGTTGCACGTGATCGACGCCCGCGCGGTCCAGTTCCTCCAGCCGTTCGCGGGTGATGCCGATGCCGGATGTGATGAGGTTCACATACAGCCCCGCATCCCGCGCATGAGCCACGATCTGTGCCAGGTCGCGCCGCGCACCGGGTTCCCCGCCCGAGACATGGACCTGCAGCACGCCCAGGTCGGCGGCCTGCCGGAAGACGCGGCCCCAATCGTCCTCGGTCAGTTCCTGCGCGGCGCGGGTCAGTTCCACGGGGTTGGAACAATAGGGGCAGGCCAGCGGGCAGCGATGCGTCACTTCGGCCAGCATCGCCATGGGCAGGCCGGGGGTGACGGGGTTGCCGTCCAGGTCGCGGGGTTGCTGGACTTGGTCCTTCATGGCCGGTCCCTCACAAAGACCATCCGCCGTTCGATCAGCCCGGTCAGGAAATCGCGCACGTCGCCGGCGATCTGGTCCTCCGGCGCATTGTAGCGGGCGGCAAGGTCGCGGACAATCCGGGCCATGCTGCGGGTGCCGTCCAGTTCCGACAGGATCGCATCGCCGATGGGATCCAGCTGCATCGCCCGTTCGGGGGCCTGGAGGACGCGGATGCCGCGCACGCGGTCGTCGGCCAGCCGCACCCCGCGCGGCAGATAGGGAATGTCGTCGGGCGCGATCAGCGGGGCTGGCGTTGCGGGTGCGGCCTGGGCGTTCATTTTGCCATTCCCTCTCCCGGCCGCCAGGCGCCCGGCGGGATGTTGCCCTCGACATAGCCGTGCCACAGCGCGTCAAGCTGCGCCCAGAGCACGTCGGTCTTGAAGATCAGCGCTTGCGCCGCCGCGTCCTGCTTTTCCTTCGTGTCGGCATGGGTCAGGACGTAGTCCAGCCCGAAGGCCACATCCTCGGGCGCCTCGGTCAGGCGCTTCTTGAAATAGGCCAGGCTGCTGTCGTCGGCGAAATCGTAATGCGCCAGCAGGCCCTCGATCCGCTGGGCATGGATCCTGGGCGCGAACAGTTCCGTCAGGCTGGCCGCCACCGCGTCCAGCAGGGGCATGTCGCGCACGAAGCGGACATAGGCGTCCACCGCGAATCGCGTGGCGGGCATGATGCCCACTCCGCTGGCCACATAATCGGGGTCCAGACCCACGGCCTGCGCCAGCGCCAGCCAGCGGCGGATGCCGCCGCCTTCGGTGATGGCCCCGTCGTGATCCTCGATCCGCTTGCGCCAGCGGCGGCGCAGGTCGGGATCCTCGACGCGGCTCATGAACGCCGCGTCCTTCATGGGGATGCGCGATTGGTACATCCAGCGATTGATGACCCAGGCCCGCACCTCGTCGGGGGTGCAATGCCCGCCGTGCAGGCGGGCATGGAAGGGGTGGCGGTCGTGGTAACGCTCGGCGCCGATGGCGCGCAGCCGGGCCTCGAAGTCCTCGCGGGACTGGGCGGTGTCTTGCCCCGACTCTGAAAAGGCGTCCTTCACAGCGTGATCTCCATTCCGTCGCGGCCGACCTGCCAGCCGCTGGCTTCCGCTTCGCGCGTCTGGGCGCTGCCCGGATCGGTCAGCGGGTTCGAATTGTTCATGTGGACGAAGACCCGTCGCCCCACAGACACGTCCTGCAAGGCCGCCATGGTTTCCACCACCGGCATGTGGCCCATGCGGCGCCCGGTCTTCTGGCCCAGGCCCATGCGGATCATCTCGTCATCCTCCCACAGGGTGCCGTCGAACATCAGCAGATCGGCCCCGGCGATGCGGCCCTTCAGCCAGTCCGGCAGTTCGGCGCAGCCAGGGATATAGAGCGCGCGGCGCCCATTCGCCGTCAATTCCACGCCCACGGTCGTCTCGCCCACCAGATCCGTCTCGACCACGTCGCCTTCCTGATACAGCGGCACCTTGCCCGGCACCGCGAACAGCGTGGCGGTCAGGCCCGGCGCGATCTCGACCGACTGGTCCAGGGCGACGGGCTTTCGTTCCACCAGATCCCCGCGCAAGGCCCCCAGCATCGGGTTCCCGGCCAAGACGGCATGGATCGCAGGCGTGGCGAACAGCGCGAAGGGTTGGCTTTCCCGCAGCGTCAGCAGCCCCGCCACATGATCGATATCGCCATTCGTCACCAGCACCGAGCGCAGCGGCATATTGCGCAGCCCGGTCGGATGCAGCGCGGGCACTGCGGCCAGTTGCGCCCGGATGTCGGGCGAGGCGTTCAGGACCGCCCAGTCCCGCCCATCCGCGCTGACCGCGACCGAGCTTTGCGTCATCGCCGGGATCCGCCCGGCGCGCGCGGCGTTGCAGTTGCCGCAGCCGCAGTTCCATTGCGGCAGGCCCCCGCCCGCCGCCGCGCCCAAGACGATGATCCGCATGATCCCCCTGACGAAAAGACCCCGCCCGATTGCGTCGGACGGGGCCGTTCATGATGCCTGAAGCCTGCGCCTCAGAACAGGACGGGTTCGTCCTCGGCCGGGGCGTACATGTTGATTTCCATGCCGCAGGCGATTTCCTTCAGGGTGGGTTTTGTCCAAGCCATGCAGTTCTCCTCCAACTCCATGCCGCGCAACAGGCGACTGTTCCTCATGTTAGACCAGAGACAACGCGATTCAACACGACTAAGGTCGCATGTAACAAAAAGTTGGCGCGGCTGCCTGTTGTCAGGAAGATATGGCAATGTTCTTCGCCGTTTTATCCGCCTGCCTTGCGGCAGAAGTACCCGAGTGCGGCCCCGTGCTGCTGGTGGGCCAGCCTTTCGCAAGCAGGACCGAATGCGATGCCGGGGCGCCGCGAGTCGCGGAAAACTGGCTGGCGGATCATCCGGGTCTGGCCCAAGACGGCCTGCATTGCGCAGCCCTGGCCGACCTGCCTGCCTTGCCGACAAGGCAGGTGGCCGATGGCGTCCATGTCCACCTGGGCCCACCCTTCCAGTTCGAGGACAGCCCCGACGGCTGGATCGCCAATCTGGGCTTCGTCATCGGCCGGGACAGCATCGCGGTGATCGACGCCGGGGCCTCGCGCCGGCAGGGGCAGGCGCTGTTCGCGGCAATCCGGGCCGTCAGCGACAAGCCCGTCAGCCATCTGATCGTCACCCACATGCATCCCGACCACGCCTTCGGCGCCAATGTCTTTGCCGAGGCGGGGGCGACCATCGTGGGCCATGCCCGGCTTGGCGATGCGCTGCAATCGCGCGGCCCGGTCTATCTGGACAACCTGACGCGGCTTTACAGTCCTGCCGCGATGATCGGGACCGGGATCGTGCTGCCCGATGTCGCGGTGGCGGGCAGCTTGGACATAGACCTGGGCGGGCGCGTCCTGACCCTGGCGGCGGCGGATCCGGCCCACAGCGACAACGACCTGACGGTGCTGGACCGGACCACCGGCACGCTGTTCGCGGGGGATCTGGTCTTTCGCGACCTGACCCCCATCGTGGATGGATCCCTGCCCGGCTGGCTGGCCTGGATGGACGCGGCACAGGACGCGGGACCGATCGTGCCGGGCCATGGCCCGGTGGCGCGCGACTGGCAGGACGCGATCGGCGCGCAGCGGGATTTCCTGACGGCCCTGGACCACGCCACCCGCGATGCCTTGGATGCGGGCCTGCCGATGTCCCAGGGGGTGCCCGCCATTGTCGAGGCGCTGCAACCCTTCGCGGGCCGGTGGAATTCCTTTCCCGATTCAGCGGCGCGCGATGCCACCGCCGCCTTCAAGGAACTGGAATGGCAGTAAGGATTTGACACAACTGCCGGTTTCAAGTGACGATCACGCCAATGGCCCGCAGCAAAGCGGGCGAAGGGGGAGGGGGAAAGACGTGAAAGCATCGTTCTGCACGACCGTGGCCCTGGCCGCGCTGCTGGCCGGGGGCGCGCAGGCGCAGCTGGTTATCGAGAAGAACAGCGACGACCGCATCAACTGGAAAAGCCTGGAGGATTTCGGCGCCGCCCATGCCGACCTGAAGGGAAAAAGCGTCACCATCCTGGCGCCCTGGATGGGGCCCGACCAGGATCTCTTCACCTCGATTGCCGCCTATTTCGAGGATGCGACGGGCGCGACCGTCAACTATTCCGGCTCGACCAGCTTCGAACAGCAGATCGTTATCGACAGCGAGGCCGGATCGCCCCCCGACATCGCGGTGCTGCCGCAGCCGGGACTGGCCGCCGATCTGGCCGCCAAGGGCTTTCTGCGCGATCTGGGCGACGATACCGCCAAATGGGTCACCGACAATTACGCGGCGGGCGAAAGCTGGGCAGCGCTTGGCACCTATGCGGGCCAGGACGGAGCGCAGCATTTCTATGCCTTCCCCTACAAGGCCGACGTGAAATCGCTGGTCTGGTATGTGCCCGAGAACTTCGAGGATGCGGGATACGAGATCCCCGAAACCTATGAGGATCTGAAGGCGCTGACCGAACAGATTGCCGCCGATGGGGAAACCCCCTGGTGCATCGGCCTGGCCTCGGGCGGCGCCACCGGCTGGCCCGCGACCGACTGGGTCGAGGATCTGATGCTGCGCCTGAACACGCCCGAGGATTACGACGCCTGGACCACCAACGCGCTGCCCTTCAACGATCCCAAGGTCGTCAAGGCCATCGAGGAATTCGGCTGGTTCGCCAAGAACGACGATTTCGTGGCGGGCGGCACGGCCTCGGTCGCGTCCAACGATTTCCGCGAAAGCCCCGCCGGTCTCTTTGAAAGCCCGCCGGGCTGCTACATGCACCGTCAGGCCAGCTTCATCCCGTCCTTCTTCCCCGAAGGCACCGTGGTCGGCGAGGATGCGGATTTCTTCTATTTCCCCGCCCCCGCCGATGGCAGCCTGGGCCAGCCGGTCCTGGGCGGCGGCACGCTGTTCGGGGTCTTTTCCGACAACCCCGTGGCGATGGCCTTCATCGAGTTCCTGAAGACCCCCGCCGCGCATGAGCTGTGGATGGCGCAATCGGGCTTCACCACGCCCTATACCGGCGTCAACATGGACGCCTATGCTGACGAGACGCAGCGCAAGATGGGCCAGATCCTTCTGGACGCGACCACCTTCCGCTTCGACGGGTCGGACCTGATGCCGGGCGCGGTGGGCGCGGGCGCCTTCTGGACGGGGATGGTCGATTTCGTGGGCGGCGCATCCGCGCAGGATGTGGCCGACCGCATCCAGCAGACCTGGGCCACGCTGAAATAAACGCCTTCGGCGCGGCGGCCCGCCCGCCGCGCCCCTGCTGACCGGAGGTTTTCGGAATGGAACTGTTCTGGCTGGCCTTCGGCACGATCCTGGTCGGCGTCTTCGGCTGCGTGGCCTGGTTCTGGGGATCGAACTGGATCCTCGACCGCATCTATCCCCCGCGCGGGCCGAATGCGGGCGACAACATCCGCAAGGCCAACCAGATCCGGCCCTGGCTGTTCCTGGGGCCTGCGATCCTGTTCCTGGGCGTGTACCTGGTCTATCCGATCTTCGACAGCCTGTGGCGGTCGGTCCATGACGCGCGCGGCACGGATTTCGTCGGCGGGTCGAACTATGCCTGGCTGATGGGCGACGGCAAGTTCCGCGAATCGATGCGCAACAACCTAGTCTGGCTGCTGGTGGTACCGGCGCTCTCCACGCTGTTCGGGCTGATCGCCGCGCAACTGACCGACCGGCTGAAATGGGGCAATATCGGCAAGTCGCTGATCTTCATGCCCATGGCGATCAGCTTTGTGGGCGCGGGGGTGATCTGGAAGTTCATCTATGAATACCGCGAGCCGGGCGAGAACCAGATCGGGCTTCTGAACGCCATCGTGCAGGCGCTTGGCGGCGATCCGCAGCTTTGGCTGACGCTGATCCCCTGGAACAACTTTTTCCTGATGATCGTGCTGGTCTGGATCCAGACGGGCTTCGCGATGGTGATCCTGTCCGCCGCCCTGCGCGGCATCCCGGAAGAAACCATCGAGGCCGCGATCCTGGACGGCGCATCGCCCTGGCAGGTGTTCTTCAGGATCAAGGTGCCGCAGATCATGGGCACCATCGCCGTGGTCTGGACCACCATCACCATCGTCGTCCTCAAGGTCTTCGACATCGTGTTTGTCATGACCAACGGCCAATGGGGCACGCAGGTCTTGGCGAACCTGATGTATGACTGGATGTTTCGCGGCACGCCCGATTACGGGCGCGGCTCGGCCATTGCCATCGTGCTGATGGTCCTGGTCACGCCCATCATGATCTGGAACATCGTCAACGCCCGGCGGGAGGTGCGGTGATGGAGGGGATGGCCGGGCAGAAATCGGGCCTCGTCTGGGCGGTCAACATCGCCGCCTTCCTGCTGGTCCTGCTGTGGACCATCCCGACGCTGGGGCTGCTGGTGTCGTCCTTCCGCGACCGCGAACAGATCCTGACCTCGGGCTGGTGGCAGTCCTTTTCCGCGCAGGAGGCCACGGGCTTCGTGCGCACCGGCACGGGCGACGACGCGGTCCGGCAGGACGGGCAATATGTGATCGAAGGCAATGTCCTGGCCGAAGGCCAGTCCCTGATCGGCTGGGGCACCCGCGCCCGCGAACCTGCGGCCTACAAGCCGGGCGAGACGGCCGAGATCGGCGACGGCTGGCAGGTGACGGTGGCGGATGACGGCACCTATCGCATGACCTCGCCCACGCCGTTCGAGATGCGGCGGGGCGAACGGATCTTCGTCACCACCGGCGCGCCCGCCCGGCTGACCACGGAAAACTACGGCCGCGTCCTGTCCGCCGAAGGCTTGGGTCGGGCCTTCATGAACACCCTGACCGTGACCATCCCCGCGACCGTGATCCCGATCCTGATCGCGGCCTTCGCGGCCTATGCCTTGGCCTGGATGGAGTTTCCGGGCCGCGCCATCCTGACCGCCGCCGTGGTAGGCCTGCTGGTCGTGCCCCTGCAGGTGGCGCTGATCCCGCTTCTGCGGCTGCACAACGAACTGGGCATCGGCAAGGGATACCTGGGGATCTGGCTCGCGCATACCGGCTTCGGCCTGCCCTTGGCGATCTACCTGCTTCGCAACTACATGGTCGGCCTGCCGCGCGAGGTCATTGAGTCCGCCCGCGTGGACGGCGCCACCGAATTCCAGATTTTCCGCAAGATCATTCTTCCGCTGTCTTTTCCGGCACTCGCCAGCTTTGCCATCTTTCAGTTCCTGTGGGTCTGGAACGACCTGCTTGTCGCGACCGTTTTCCTTGGCAACACAAGGGAGCAACTGGTCATGACCGGCGTCCTGCGCGAGTTGATGGGGTCGAAGGGCGGGGAATGGGAAATCCTCGCCACCTCGGCCTTCATTTCCATCGCGGTGCCGCTGGTCGTGTTCTTTGCGATGCAGAAATATCTGGTCCGCGGGCTGCTGGCCGGATCCGTGAAAGGTGGATGACTTGACGGAAGCGAAAATCGACTGGTGGAAGGGCGGGGTGATCTATCAGATCTATCCGCGCAGTTTTCAGGACACGACGGGCGACGGGATCGGCGATCTGCCGGGGATCACGCAGCGCCTGCCTTATGTCGCCTCATTGGGGGTGGATGCGGTCTGGATCTCGCCCTTCTTCACCTCGCCCATGAAGGATTTTGGCTATGATGTCTGCGATTATCGCGGCATCGACCCGCTGTTCGGAAACATGGAGGATTTCGATTACCTGATCGAAAGGGCGCACGAACTGGGCCTGAAGGTGATGATTGACCTTGTAATGTCGCATACCTCGGACCAGCACCCGTGGTTCATCGAAAGCCGGGCCAGTCGCGACAATCCCAAGGCCGACTGGTATGTCTGGGCCGATCCCAGGCCCGACGGAACGCCACCCACCAACTGGCTGGCGATGTTCGGCGGCAGCGCCTGGCAATGGGATGCGCGGCGCGAGCAATATTACCTGCACAACTTCCTGGCTTCGCAGCCGGATCTGAATTTCCACAACCCGCAGGTCCAGGACGAATTGCTGGACATGGCAAAGTTCTGGCTGGACAAGGGTGTGGACGGCTTCCGGCTGGATACCGTGAACTATTACTTCCACGACGCCCAGCTGCGCGACAACCCGCCTCTGGCCAGGGAATTGCGCAAATCCGACACGGCCCCGGCGGTGAACCCCTATAACCACCAGAGCCATAAATACGACAAGTCGCAGCCCGAGAATGTCGCCTTCCTGGAACGCTTCGCCACGCTGCTGCGCCGCTATGGCGCCGCCGTCATCGGGGAAATCGGCGACAGCGAGCGCGCCCTGGAACTGCTGGAGGAATATACCGGCGTCGCGGGCCGGATGCAGATGTCCTATGTCTTCGACTTCCTGTCGGGAACGGACCTGCCTGCCAGGCGGATCTGCGAAGTCTTTGACGAGATGCATTCGGTCGCGCCCAATTCCTGGCCCTGCTGGGCCATGTCGAACCACGATGTCGTGCGCCATATCAGCCGCTGGAATCTTTCCGACCCTGCGGCCAAGGCCTATGCGACAGTGCTGCTGTGCCTGAAAGGATCGGTCTGCCTATATCAGGGCGAGGAACTGGGCCTGCCCGAGGCCGATATCGCCTTCGAGGATTTGCAGGATCCCTATGGCAAGGAATTCTGGCCGGAATTCAAGGGCCGCGACGGATGCCGGACGCCGATGGTCTGGGACATGGGCGTCAATGGCGGCTTTTCGGTCGTCAAGCCCTGGCTGCCGGTGCCGCATACCCATCTGCAACGCACCGTGGTTTCGCAGGAAGCCGATGCGCAATCCATGCTGCACCATTACCGCTGGGCTATCGGCCTGCGGCGCAAGCATTCGGCCCTGCGCGGCGGCAGCATGACCGACATGCACACCGAAGGCCCGGTGCTGACCTTCCGGCGCGCGGACAGCCAGCAGACACTGGAGATTCGCGCCAACCTGTCGGACGAGGAGGCAGGCGGCCTTCGCCCCTGGCAGGTCAGGATCATCGAGGGTTAGGGTTTGCAAAGGGAACGACGATGGCCGATCTGACACTGAGGGATGTCGCCAAATCCTATGGCGAGGTGCAGGTGTTGCGAAACATCGACCTGGACATCGCCTCGGGCGAATTCATCGTCTTCGTCGGCCCCTCGGGCTGCGGGAAATCCACGCTGCTGCGGATGATCGCGGGGCTGGAACGGATCAGCGGCGGCACGCTGGAAATCGACGGCGTGCTGATGAACGACATCCCGCCCAGCCAGCGGGGCATCGCGATGGTGTTCCAGTCCTACGCGCTCTATCCCCACATGACGGTGCGCGACAACATGGCCTTTGCGCTGAAGATCGCGGGCAAGTCGCGGGCCGAGGTGCAAGAGGCCACCGACCGCGCGGGGCGGATGCTGCAACTGACCCCCTATCTGGACCGCCTGCCCAAGGCGCTGTCGGGTGGCCAGCGCCAGCGGGTCGCCATCGGCCGGGCCATCGTGCGCGACCCCAAGGTCTATCTGTTCGACGAACCCTTGTCGAACCTCGACGCCGCCCTGCGCGTGGCCACCCGCATCGAGATCGCACAACTGAAGGCCGCCATGCCCGACCGCACGATGATCTATGTCACCCATGACCAGACCGAGGCGATGACGCTGGCCGACCGCATCGTCGTTCTGGCGGGCGGCGGCATCGCGCAGGTGGGCGCGCCGCTGGAGCTGTACGAACGCCCGGTCAACGAATTCGTGGCGCAGTTCATCGGCAGCCCGGCCATGAACCTGCTGCCCGGACGCGTCGCCGCCGTTGGTTCCGTTACCACCGTGCAGCTTGACGGCGGCGGCACCGCGCTTGTGGCGGTTCCCACGCGCGCGGGCGATGAAGGAATGCGCGTCAACGTCGGCATCCGCCCCGAGGACATGCGCGAAACGACCGGCCCCGCGATCTTCGAGGGCACGGTCGATCTGACCGAGGCCTTGGGCGAGGTGACGCTGCTTTACTTCGGCACGCGCGGCCAGGGCGTTCCGGTCATCGCCAAGCTGCCGGGCATCCATCCAGGCCTGAACGGCAAGACCGTGCGCCTGACCGCCGATCCCGCCGCGCTGCACCTGTTCCATGACGGGCAGTCGCTGCTGTATCGCCAGGGCGTCGATCTGCCGCCTTACCAGCCGCGCGCATCGGCGGGCGCGGCGGCGCCTCTTCCCGCCTGAGGGCAAAGGCTGCCGCCGGTCGTCGGATGGCAGCCCGTCGTCTTTGTCTGGAACAATCGGCACCGCTTCCCGTTCAGCTTCGAAAGGGGACGGACATGCGCATCATCATCACCCTGGTTTTCGCCCTTGTCGGCGCCGTTCTGCTGGCGGGCGGCATCCATCTTGCGATCCTGGGCGGCAGTCCGTTCATCGCCTTTTCGGGCGCGGTGCTGCTGCTTGTGGCGGTGCTGGTGGTCGCGCGGAATGCCTGGGCGCGCTGGATCTATGCGGGTTTCCTGATCGCGCTGGCGGTCTGGTCCTGGCTTGATTCCGGCTATGACTGGTGGCCCCTGGCATCGCGGATGGGAATGTTCCTGATCCTGGGGCTTCTGCTTCTGCTGCCCGTCGGCGTGCCCCGCGACCGATCCGGCCGGACCGTCCTGTTCGCCGTGACCCTGATCGCAGGCCTTGGCCTTCTGGGCAGCCTTGCCACCGATCCGCACGAGATCAAGGGCGCGCTTCCCGACCAGATCGCCAATACCGACCCAGACATGGGACCGCCCGGCGGCCCCGAGGACTGGCTGGCCTATGGCCGGACCGATTTCGGGCAGCGCTTCTCTCCGCTGGACCAGATCACTGCGGAAAATGTCGGCAGCCTGGAAACCGCCTGGACCTATCGGACCGGCGACATGCGCCAGCCCGGCGACACGGACGAGACGACCTATCAGGCGACCCCGATCAAGGTCGGCAATACCCTGTATCTGTGCACGCCGCACAACTGGCTGGTGGCGCTGGATGCGGATACCGGGGCCGAGCGCTGGGTCTACAAGGCCGCCATCGAACCCTTGAGCCAGCGCCAGCACCAGACCTGCCGGGGCGTCAGCTATTGGCCCGGAGAGGGGGGCGCAACTGCCGCAGCCGCCGCAACTCCTGACCCGGCCACGGCCCCCGCGCCCGCCGTGCTGCCCGCCGCGACCGATCATCCGCAAAGCCCCGCCGTCAGCGCGGACACGCAATCCTCGGGCCCCTGCACGGACCGCATCTTCATGCCGACCTCGGACGCGCATATGCTGGCGGTGAACCCGCAGACCGGCCAGCTTTGCACCGATTTCGCCGACAATGGCGTGCTGAACCTGATCCACAACATGCCCTTCAAGCAGGCGGGGTTCTATTATTCGACCTCGCCCCCGGTCATCGTCGGCAATGCCCTGGTGGTAGGCGGCGCGGTCAACGACAACTACGACATCAACTCTCCCTCGGGGGTGATCCGGGCCTATGACGTGCGCGACGGGCGGCTGCTGTGGAACTGGGATTCGGGCAACCCAGACGCCACCGCGCCCTTCGACGTGAACGACCCGAACCAGACCTATACCCCGTCCTCGCCCAACAGCTGGGCGCCCCTGTCGGCGGATCCGGCGCTTGGGCTGGTCTATGTGCCGATGGGCAACCGCACGCCCGACCAACTGGGCATGTTCCGCAACGAGGCCGAGGAAACCTATTCCAGTTCCGTGGTGGCCCTGGACGCCGCGACCGGGCAGGCCCGCTGGGTGCAACAGTTCGTCCACCATGACCTGTGGGACATGGACACGCCCGCGCAGCCCACGCTGCTGGATCTGGACATGCCCGGCGGCCGGGTGCCCGCCCTGGTGGTGCCCACGAAGCAGGGCGATGTCTATGTCCTGAACCGGGAAACCGGCGAACCGATCCTGCCCGTCACCGAACGCCCCGCCCCCCAGGGCACCATCCCCGAGGATTTCGCCGCCCCGACCCAGCCGGTGTCCGCGCTGTCCTTCGAGCCCGAACCCCTGACCGAAGCGCAGATGTGGGGCGCCACGCTGATCGACCAGATGCTGTGCCGGATCCAGTTCCGCAAGCTGCGCTATGAAGGCCGCTATACACCGCCGTCGCTGCAGGGCACCCTGGTTCATCCCGGCAATTTCGGTGTCTTCAACTGGGGCGGCATCGCGGTCGATCCCCGCCGACAGGTGATGTTCGGGATGCCGCTGCAACTGGCTTTCACCTCGCGCCTGGTGCCTGCGGAACAGGCGCAGGGACGCGCCACCAATTCGGGCGAGCAGGGCCTGAACTCCAACACCGGCGCGCCCTACGCGGTGGAAATGGGGCCGTTCCTGTCGCCCCTGGGCGTGCCTTGCCAGCAGCCGCCCTGGGGTTTTGTCGCGGGCGCCGACCTGCGCACGGGGGAAATCCACTGGAAGCACCGCAACGGCACGACCATGGACATGACCCCCGTGCCGATCCCGCTGCCCCTGGGGATGCCGGGCATCGGCGGGCCGGTCATCACCGGGTCGGGCGTGGTCTTCATGGCCGCCGCCGTGGACGATTATCTTCGCGCCTATGACCTGACGACGGGCCGGGAACTGTGGCGCGGGCGCCTGCCTGCGGGCGGGCAGGCCACGCCCATGACCTATCTGGACAGCCAGGGCCGCCAGATGGTGGTTCTGGTGGCGGGCGGGCACGGCTCCATCGGGACCAGGCTGGGCGATCATGTGCTGGCCTGGCGGCTGCCTGCCGCTGCGGCCAATTAGTCCTTGGCCGAACGGCGTCCCCGCGTGCTATAGTCATCGCTACCGTTGACGGAGGGAGCCTGTCCGGTATGCGCCATGCCGATTACGTCGCCCAGAAGTCGCAGTCGAATTCCGCGACTTCGGCCCTTGCCGCGTCCTGGCGGCGGTCCATGCTGAAGCACGGGCTTGACCCGTCCGACGCGCGCCGCCCCGAGCGCCTGACCTTTGACGAACTGTCCCGCCGCCGCCAGGCGATGGAACATTTCCTGCGCGTGGCCTCGCCGCAACTGGACCAGTTGTTCAACCTTGTGGGGCTGTCGGGCTGCAACGTCCTGCTGACCGATGCGGATGGCGTGGTGCTGGACCAGCGGGTGAATGCCGCAGATGCCGAACAGTTCCGGGACTGGGGCTTGTGGCAGGGCGCCGACTGGTCCGAGGCGACCCAAGGCACCAACGGCATCGGCACCTGCCTGGCCGAGGGGCGGCAGGTCACGATCCACCGCGACGAACATTTCCACACCCGCAACACGGCGATGTCCTGCATGGACGCGCCGATCTGGGGACCGGACGGGCGGCTGCTGGCGGCGCTGGATGTCAGCAGCGCGCGGGCCGACCAGACCGAACGCTACAACCGCCTGATCGGCGCCCAGGTGGCGCAGACCGCCCGCGCGATCGAGGCGGTGTTCTTCCGTGCCAGCTTCCCCGGAACGCGGATCGTCGCGGCGGACGACAACGCGGATGCCGCCGTCCTGCTGGCCGTGGACAAGGACGACCTTGCCATCGGCGCGACCCGCGCCGCGCGCCGGGCCCTGGGGCTGGAACGCGAAGGCGTGATCAGGCCCCGGCCCGCCGCCGACCTGCTGGGGCGCGAGGACAACCTGACCGGCTTCGACAAGGGCGAACGGGCCGCCCTGGCGCGGGCCCTGGCGCGGGCCGACGGCAATGTGTCCGCCGCCGCGCGCGCTTTGGGGATCGGGCGCGCCACCATGTATCGCCGCATGGCCCGGCTGGGTCTGGGCGAAAAAACCAGCTGACTGTCTCATGGATGAGACACAAGCCGTGCCGGGGCAGGGCAGGCCGGTTGCAACGAATCAGCCCGGCCGCAAGCTTCGTCCCATACCCGGAGAAGGGAGACTTCGGGCCGGATCCCAGAGGAGGAAGATATGCCGAACGACCAGACGCACGAATTCCGCGGCGTGGGCGTGATGCCTTTTGCCAAGCGCTATGACAACTTCATCGGTGGGCAGTGGACCGCGCCGAAATCGGGCAAGTATTTCACCAACACCACCCCCATCACCGGCGCCGCCATCGGCGAGATCGCCCGGTCGAACGCCGACGACATCGAAGCGGCCCTTGATGCGGCCCATGCCGCCAAGGACAAGTGGGGCCGGACCTCGGCCGCCGAACGCTCGCTGGTGCTGCTGCGCATCGCCGACCGGATGGAACAGAACCTGGAACTGCTGGCCACGGCGGAAACCTGGGACAACGGCAAGCCGATCCGCGAGACGATGGCCGCCGACTTGCCGCTGGGCATCGACCACTTCCGGTACTTCGCGGGCGTGCTGCGCGCGCAGGAAGGCGGGATTTCGGAGATCGACCACGACACCATCGCCTATCACTTCCACGAACCCCTGGGCGTCGTGGGCCAGATCATTCCTTGGAACTTCCCGCTGCTGATGGCGGTGTGGAAACTGGCCCCCGCGCTTGCCGCCGGGAACTGCGTGGTGCTGAAACCGGCCGAACAGACGCCCGCCAGCATCATGGTCTTCGTGAACCTGATCGCCGACCTGCTGCCGCCGGGCGTTCTGAACGTCGTGAACGGCTTCGGACTGGAAGCCGGTAAGCCGCTCGCCTCGAACCCGCGCATCTCGAAGATCGCCTTCACCGGGGAAACCACCACCGGGCGGCTGATCATGCAATATGCGTCGGAAAACCTGATCCCGGTCACGCTGGAACTGGGCGGCAAGTCCCCCAACATCTTCTTCGAGGACGTGGTCCGCGAGGATGACGACTTCTTCGACAAGGCCCTGGAAGGCTTTGCCATGTTCGCGCTGAACCAGGGCGAGGTCTGCACCTGCCCGTCGCGCGTGCTGATCCAGGAATCGATCTATGACCGCTTCATGGAGCGCGCGCTCAAGCGCGTCGAGGCGATCAAGCTGGGCGATCCGCGCGACAGTGCCACGATGGTGGGCGCCCAGGCATCGTCGGAACAGAAGGAAAAGATCCTCTCCTATTTCGACATCGGCCGCAAGGAAGGGGCCGAGGTTCTGATCGGCGGCGAGGCGGCCGACCATGGCGGGGAACTGTCCAGCGGCTATTACATCAAGCCCACCGTGTTCCGCGGCAACAACAAGATGCGCATCTTCCAGGAGGAAATCTTCGGCCCGGTTGTGTCCGTGACCACCTTCAAGGACCAGGACGAGGCGCTGTCGATCGCCAACGACACGCTGTACGGCCTGGGCGCGGGCGTCTGGTCGCGCGAGGCCAATACCTGCTACCGCTTCGGCCGCGCGATCAAGGCGGGCCGGGTCTGGACCAACTGCTATCACGCCTATCCGGCCCATGCGGCCTTTGGCGGATACAAGCAGTCGGGCATCGGGCGCGAGAACCACAAGATGATGCTGGACCATTACCAGCAGACCAAGAACATGCTGGTCAGCTACTCGCCCAAGAAACTGGGCTTCTTCTGAAACGGACGGGCCGGGACGACCCGGCCCGCCCACCGCGCCTGCGCAGGCGCTTCACCTTCCCTCCAGGCGCAACCATCCGTCGGGCGCGGCGTTGAACCGGAAGCATCCTGCTTCCGGTTCTCGTACATGCCCAAGGACGCCGTCATCTCTGACCCTCGCGACGCCGCGAAAGAGGCAGGATTGGTCTATGTCAACGACGACATGCCGGGGATCACGCGGCAAAGGTCCGGCAAGGGCTTCAGCTATCGCGGACCCGATGGCAAGACGATCACCGACAAGGCGGAACGCCAGCGGCTGGCATCGCTCGCGATCCCGCCCGCCTATGCCGATGTCTGGATCTGCCCCGATCCGCGCGGCCATATCCAGGCCACCGGCCGCGACGACAAGGGGCGCAAGCAATACCGTTACCACCCCGATTTCCGCGCCGTCCGCGACAGCGCCAAATACGACCACATGCTGGACTTCGCCCATGCCCTGCCGCAGATCCGCGAACGGGTCGACCAGGACATGTCGCGGCGCGGGATGCCCGCCGAAAAGGTGCTGGCGACCGTGGTGCATCTGCTGGAAAACACCATGATCCGCGTGGGCAACGCCGATTACGCTCGTCAGAACAAGTCCCACGGGCTGACCACGCTGCGTGACCGCCATGTGAAGATCGACGGCAACCAGGTCCGCTTCCGCTTCAAGGGCAAGTCCGGCAAGGAATGGGATCTGGGGCTGAAGGATCGCCGCGTGGCTCGGATCGTGCGCGCGGCTCAGGACATTCCCGGCCAGCATCTGTTCCAGTATCTGGACGAGGATGGCGAGCGGCAGAAGATCACCTCGACCGAGGTGAACGCCTATCTGCGCGAGATTTCCGGTCAGGATGTGACCGCCAAGGATTTCCGCACCTGGACCGGCACCGTTCTGGCCGCGCTGGCGCTGATGGAATACGAGGCCTTCGACAGCCAGGCGGCGGCCAAGCGCAACATCCGCGATGCGATCGAGCGCGTCGCGGCCCGCCTTGGCAACACGCCCACGATCTGCCGCAAATGCTATATCCACCCTGAGGTGATCGACGCCTATCTGGCCGACGAGTTGAAGCTGGAATTGAGCGAGGAAATCGAGGACGATCTGCAACAACCCGGCCTGCGCCCCGAGGAAAGGCAGGTGCTGGAGTTCCTGAAGCAAAGGTTGAAGACATGAGCACGGTCACAGCCACCCCCGCTGCCCTGGACCTGATCGCCGAAATCGTGGCCGACCATGGCCCGGTCCTGTTCCACCAGTCCGGCGGCTGCTGCGACGGGTCGTCCCCCATGTGCTATCCGCAAGGCGATTTCCGGGTGGGCGAACGCGACGTGAAACTGGGCGAGATCGGCGGCGCGCCCTTCTATATCAGCGCCTCCCAGGCCGAGGCCTGGGCGCATACCGACCTGATCATCGACGTGGTGCCCGGTCGCGGCGGCATGTTCAGCCTGGACAACGGGCGGGAAAAGCGGTTCCTCACCCGGTCGGAAATCTGCCGCATCTGATTGGCAGGACCGGGACCATCCCCTATAACGCGCCGAGCGAAAGGGGATCGGACCATGGCATACAGCGTTTTCATCGATGGCGAGGCAGGCACCACGGGCCTGCAGATCCGCGAGCGGCTGGCACCGCGCGATGACATCCGCCTGGTCCAGATCGATCCCGACCGCCGCAAGGACGCGGGTGCCCGGCGCGAGGCCTTTGCCCAGGCCGATGTGGCGATCCTCTGCCTGCCCGACGATGCCGCGCGCGAGGCGGTGGACCTGGCGCGCGACCTGGACACGCGGATCATCGACGCCTCGACCGCGCATCGGGTGGACCCGGCCTGGGCTTTCGGCTTTCCCGAACTGAATGCCGGGGCGCGCGACCGGATCGCGGGGGCAAAGCGGGTCAGCAATCCCGGCTGCTATTCCACGGGCGCCATCGCCATCATCGCCCCCTTGGTTGCCGCAGGCTTGATCGCGCCGGACGAGGCGCTGTCGATCAACGCGGTCAGCGGCTATACCGGCGGCGGCAAGGCGCTGATCGCGGAATATGACAGCGGCGAGGCCCCGGCCCATTTCGTCTATGGCCTGAACCAGCAGCACAAGCATATCCCGGAAATCGTGGCCCATGCGGGCCTGTCCCGGCAGCCGATCTTCGCGCCTTCGGTTGGCAATTTCGCGCAGGGCATGGCGGTGCAGGTGCCGCTGTTCCTGAACGCGCAGCGGACGCTGGAGGGCCTGACGCAGGCGCTTGCCGACCATTATGCCGGGCAGCGTTTCATCGACGTGGCGGCGGGAAGCGGCACGCGGATCGTGCCGACGGATCTGAACGACACCAACCGCCTGCGCATCACCGTGCAGGGCGATGCGGAGAACGGCTGCGTGACGGTGGTGGCGGTGCTGGACAACCTGGGCAAGGGCGCGTCCGGCGCGGCGGTCCAGAACCTCAACATCATGCTGGGCGTGGACGAGGCGGCCAGCCTCTGACGCCAGGGGCGGCACCGGCCGGGGCCGGTGCCAGCCGCTTCATTCTGCCGCCTCGGCATAGCTTTCAAGCGGCGGGCAGGTGCAGACCAGGTTGCGGTCGCCATAAGCGTTGTCAACCCGGCCGACCGGCGGCCAGTACTTGTCCACCCGGAAGGCGCCCGCCGGGAAGCAGCCCTGTTCGCGCGAATAGGGGCGATCCCATTCGGCCACCAGATCCTCGACCGTGTGGGGCGCATGGCGCAGCGGGCTTTGGTGGGCCTCGATGCGGCCCTCGGCCACCTCCGTGATCTCGTCCCGGATCGCCAGCAGGGCGGTGATGAAGCGGTCGATCTCGGCCTTGGTCTCGGATTCGGTCGGCTCCACCATCAGCGTTCCCGCCACGGGCCAGCTCATGGTGGGCGCATGGAAACCGTTGTCTATCAACCGTTTGGCGATGTCGTCCACGGTGATGCCGTGTTCGGCAAAGGGCCGCGTGTCGATGATGCATTCATGCGCCACGCGCCCCCGGTTGCCCATGAACAGGATCGGATAGGCCCCGGCCAGACGCGACGCGATATAGTTCGCGTTCAGGATCGCCACCCGCGTGGCCTGGGTCAGCCCCGCCCCGCCCATCATCAGGCAATAGGCCCAGGAGATCAGCAGGATCGACGCGCTGCCATAGGGCGCCCCGCTGACCGCGCCGCTGTCCGCGTCACGCGGATCGCCGGGCAGGAAGGGCGCCAGATGCGCCTTGACCCCGATCGGCCCCATGCCCGGACCGCCGCCGCCATGCGGGATGGCGAAGGTCTTGTGCAGGTTCAGGTGGCTCACGTCGCCGCCGATCTCGCCCGGCTTCACCAGGCCCACAAGCGCGTTCATGTTGGCCCCGTCGATATAGACCTGGCCGCCATGCCTGTGGGTGATGTCGCAAACCTCGCGCACGGTATCCTCGAAGACGCCATGCGTGGACGGATAGGTAATCATCACCGCCGCCAGCCTGTCGCCAGCCTTCGCCGCTTTGTCCGCGAAGTCCTCAAGGTCGATGTCGCCATTGGGCGCGGATTTCACCACGACCACCTTCATGCCGCACATCTGCGCGGATGCCGGGTTGGTGCCATGGGCGCTGACGGGGATCAGGCAGACATCCCGATCCTCGCCGCGCGACTTGTGATAGGCGGCGATGGTCAGCAGCCCTGCGTATTCCCCCTGCGCGCCGCTGTTCGGCTGCATGGAAAAGGCGTCGTATCCGGTGATCTGGCACAGCTTTTCGGTCAGGTCGCCGATGGCCTCGGCATAGCCCGCCGCCTGATCGGCGGGGGCAAAGGGGTGCAGCGCGCCGAATTCGGGCCAGGTGATCGGCATCATCTCGGCCGCGGCGTTCAGCTTCATGGTGCAGCTGCCCAGCGGGATCATCGCCCGGTCCAGCGCCAGGTCGCGGTCCGACAAGCGACGCATATAGCGCATCATCTCGGATTCGGCGCGGTTCATGTGGAAGACCGGATGGGTCAGGTAATCGGTTTCGCGCAGAAGGGCGTCGGGAATGGCCGGACCTTCGGCCGGGGCGGCGGCGTCAGAGATGCCGAAGGCGTCCAGCAGCCTTGTGATCACGCCCGCATCCGTCGTCTCATCGACGCTGATGCCCACGCGGTCGCGGCCGACCTTGCGCAGGTTGATGCCGCGATGGCGGGCGGCGGCCATGATGCCTTGCTGGCCCACGCCCACCTTGACGGTGATCGTGTCGAAGAAGGCCTCGGGCGCGACCTCGGCCCCCGCCGCGCGCAGGGCATCGGCAATGGTGACCGCATGCAGATGCACCCGCTGCGCGATGGCGCGCAGGCCCACGGGGCCGTGGAAGACCGCATAGAAGGAGGCCATCACCGCCAGCAGCGCCTGCGCGGTGCAGACATTGGACGTAGCCTTCTCGCGCCGGATATGCTGTTCGCGGGTTTGCAGGGACAGGCGATAGGCCTTGTTGCCCTTGGCGTCGATGGAAACGCCGACGATGCGCCCCGGCATGGCCCGCTTCAACTCGTCCCGGCAGGACATGAAACCGGCATGCGGCCCGCCATAGCCCATCGGCACGCCGAACCGCTGCGCCGAGCCGACCGCGATGTCCGCGCCCATCTCGCCGGGCGCCTTCAGCAGGCACAGCGCCAGCAGGTCGGTCGCCACTACCGCCAGGGCACCGGCCTTGTGCAGCGCCGAAATCTCGGGCGTCAGGTCGCGGATATGGCCATAGGTGCCGGGATACTGGAAAATCGCCCCGAAGACCTCATCCGCCTTCAGATCGTCGATGGAGGCCTTGACGATGCGGATGCCCAGGGGGGCGGCGCGCGTCTCGATCACGGCAATGGTCTGAGGGTGCAGGTCATGGGCCACGAAGAAGGCGTCGGATTTCGACTTCGACTGCCGACGCGCCATGGCCATCGCCTCGGCCGCCGCCGTCGCCTCGTCCAGCAGGGAGGCGTTCGCCACCGGCAGTCCGGTCAGGTCGGCCACCATGGTCTGGAAATTCAGCAGCGCCTCCAGGCGGCCCTGGGCGATTTCGGGCTGATAGGGGGTATAGGCGGTGTACCAGGCCGGGTTTTCCAGGATGTTCCGCTGGATCGCGGGGGGCGTCACCGTGCCGTAATAGCCCTGGCCGATCAGGCTGATCATCACGGTGTTCTTCGCCGCGACCGCGCGCATCCGGTCCAGAAGCGCGGCTTCCGACAGCGCGGGCCAGTCAAGGGCCGTGTCCTGCCGGATCGCCTGCGGCACGGTCTGGTCGATCAGTGCCTCCAGGCTGTCGGCGCCCACGACCTTCAGCATCGCCTCCATCTCGGTGGGCGAGGGGCCGATATGGCGGCGGTTCGCGAAATCGTCGGGGTTGTAGTCGGTCGGGGTCCAGCGGGTCATGCGCGCCACATCTTCTGTGTGAAAATATCCTCGGGGGTCCGGGGGCAGACAGCCCCCGGCGACATCATCCGATCAGCGCCTGATAGGCGGCCTCGTCCATGAAACCCCCGATCGCGCCCGCCTCAGTCGGCTTGATGCGGAAGAACCAGGCCGCCAAGGGATCGTCGTTCACGCTGCCCGGCGCGTCGGCCAGGGCGCTGTTCACCGCCGTGATCACGCCTGCAATCGGGGCCGAGATGTCAGAGGCGGCCTTGACCGATTCGATCACCACCACTTCCTCGCCCGCCTCGACGGCGCGGCCTTCCTCGGGCAGTTCGACAAAGACGACATCGCCCAGTTGCTCGCTGGCATGGGCGGTGATGCCGACGACGATCTCGTCACCCTCGGCGCGCAGCCATTCGTGGTCTTCGGTGTATTTCAGCATGGGATCCTCAGCGTTTGTAGGACGGGGTGATGAAGGGCAGGGGGGTGACGGCCACAGGGATCCGCTTGCCGCGCAATTCGGCGTAAACGGTCGCGCCGTCGGGCAGGACGGCGGGCAGGCGGGCCATGGCGACGGGGCCGGCGACCGATGGCCCGAAGCCGCCGGAGGAGACATGGCCGATGGCTCCGCCCCCCTCGGGCTCAGTGAAGATCGCGACGCCCTCGCGGATCGGGGCGCGGCCATCGGGACGCAGACCGCGCCGCGTTACCGCCGCGCCATCGGCCAGTTCCGCCAGGATCGCATCCGCCCCCGGAAAGCCGCCCGCCCGCGCGCCGCCCGTCCGGCGGACCTTGGGGATGGACCAGCCAATCGCCGCTTGGGCAGGTGTCACGCCGCCGTCGATGTCATGGCCGTAAAGCGGCATCCCGGCCTCCAGCCGCAGGCTGTCGCGGGCGCCAAGTCCGATGGGCGCAACCTCGGGCTGATCCAGTAGGCTTTCGGCAAAGCGGCGCAGGTCGGCAGAGGGCACCGAGATCTCGAACCCGTCCTCGCCCGTATAGCCCGACCGAGAGATCCACAGTTCGACCCCCTCCCAGTCGTGGATCTGGCTGTCCATGAAGCGCATGTCGGCAGCGGCGGACACCAGCCGGGCCAGAACCTCGGCCGCCTGCGGGCCTTGCAGGGCCAGCAGCCCCCGGTCGGCTACCGGAACGACATCCACCCCTTCCAGCGTCCGCAGATGGGCGATGTCCTGATCCGCGCAACCGGCATTGACCACCAGCAGGAAGTGATCGCCGCGATTGGCGAACATCAGGTCGTCCAGGATCCCGCCCGCATCGTTCGTGAATAGACCGTAACGCTGCCGCTCCTGCGCCAGGCCCAGCACATCGGCGGGGATCAGGCTTTCCAGGGCAAGGGCAGCGGTTTCCATCCTTCCGTCGCGCGGCGTGACCAGAACCTGGCCCATGTGGCTGACATCGAACAGCCCGGCATGGGCGCGCGTGTGCAGATGTTCGGCCATCACGCCCATGGGGTACTGGACCGGCATCTCCCATCCGGCGAAGGGCACCATGCGGGCGCCAAGGGCGGCGTGCAGGTCATAGAGCGGGGTCCGGCGCAGTTCTTCGGCCATGCGGCCTCCTTTGATCAGCCGGACAGCCGGCATCGGTTGGCGGGGTTGCCCCCGTGACGATGCCCCCTCTGTCCCTGCCCGAACCGGGCGCCTGAGATCGTTATCCCTTCGGCGGGCGCGTCGCGCCACTCTCCAGAGTTCTGGCGGAAAGCGGTCCTTCTGCCTGAGAGTTCGCCGGGGCGGCTGCTCCTTCGGCACCGGCGCGTGGCCGGCTTCTCCCGAATTCCGATGGATGAGAGCTAGCCGGGCGCCGCCAGCAAGGCAAGCCTTTTGTCGTAGCCCCCTGCGCCCATGTGATTGACAGCGCCCGCCCTGCGCCGCAGGATCCGCGCATCATCGGGGGCGGGACGTGTCGCGAAAATTCTTCCAGATCGGCTACAACAAATGCGGCACGACCTTCATCGCCAAGCTGTTCGACATGAACGGCTATCCGGCCGTCCACTGGGCGGAAGGCGCCTTGGCCGAGGATATCGCCTGGTCGAAGCTGGCGGGCGTCAGGCCCCTGCAGCCTTGGGCGGATAAAACCGTCGCCTTCACCGACATGGAATCGGTGCGCTACCTGAACATGCCCATCGTCGAGGCTTTCAAGGAATACCGCTTTCTTGACGAAAGCTATCCCGGTTCGGTCTTCCTGCTGAACACCCGCCGGGTCGAGGACTGGGTCATCAGCCGCTACATGCACCGGGGCGGCAGCTATGCCCGCGCCTATGCCCGGATCCGGGGCGTGGCGGTCGCCGATCTGGCTAACCTTTGGGCGGCCGAGTGGGAGGCGCATGTGGCGGGCTGCCGCGCCTATTTCGCGGGCCGCGCCGACTTCGTAGAGATCGACATCGACCAGGCCGCCCCCGGCGATTACCGCGACGCCCTGGCCCCCTGGTTCGACCTGCCCCTTTGCCCGCCCCGCCCCGGCGCGGGGGTCAAGTCGCGGCGGGAAGGGTATCTGGTCCCTCTGGCGCGGATGCTGACCGTCCCGCAGGCCACGACCGATGCCGCCCTGGCTCGCCAGGTCAGCGCCGAGATCATCCGCGCCGCCTGTCCGGCCAGGATCACGGATGCAGGCCCCGCCACCGGCTCCAGCCAATCCGTGGTCGATCTGGACCGGGGCGAGGTCCGCGACGCCCAAGGCGCCGTGCTGCCCCTGCGGCGCGGCCGGGACGGGTTCTTCCATGCCAAACCCGGAGCGCCGCGCCTGCTGCGCATCGCCACGACCGCCAACGACATCGCCCAGGCGGCGGACCATGGCAGCTACCTGATCGACATGCAGCCGGGCCTGATGGAAGCGCAGAGCCGACCGGTCCTGGCCTGCTGCTGTCGCGCCGGGGCGGCCAACGTGTTCCTGTGGCCGATGCCCTGGATCCACCGGCTGGGCAATGACGGCCATCTGGGCCGTCCCGACCGCATCGACCCGCCTTTCGCGGAAAAGCGGGACCGGGCGGTGTTTCGCGGCGACCTGTCGGGGCATGTGCCCGGCCCCGACGGGCAGCCCCGCCTTGCGGCGCATCAGGCCGTGGCGGATGTTCTGGCGGGCGGGCCGACGGCCGATCTGCGTGCCGCCACCCGCGTGGCCTTTGCCCTGCGCCATCAGGGATCGCCCGATATCGATGCGGGCCTGACGCCCGATGCACGGGGACAAAGGGCACTTGAAAAGGCCGGGCTGACGCATCTGACAGCAGAGCGGAAGGGCGACGATTTCCTGCTGTCGCACCGCTATCTGGTCTGCCTCGGCGCGACGGCAGGGGCCGAGGATCTGCTGCCGCTGGTCAACAGCAACTCGGTCGTGCTGCTCGAGGAGGACGGCTGGGAAACCTTCGCCCGCGCGATCTTCCAGCCTTGGCAGCACTATATTCCGCTGCAGGCAGGCGCGGACGATCTGCCCGAACGGCTGGCCTGGGCGCGCGCGCATCCCGATGCCTGCCAGCAGATGTCCGCCCGCGCCCGCGCGCTGTGCGCCGTATTGGCCGATCCGCAGACCCGCCGGGACCAGCTTGCCGCCATCCTGCGCGATTATCGCGCGGCGACCGGGCAGCCTGCCTAGCCAGATCTGCCTAGAGCGTCGCGTTCAGCGCGCCGCCATCCAGCAGGATGTTCTGGCCGATGATGAAGCGCGCCTGCTGGCTGCACAGGAAGGCGCAGGTCGCGCCGAAATCCTCGGGCGTGCCATAGGTGCCGGTGGGGATACCCGCCTGCCGCTGGCGCCGCGCCTCGTCCATGGTGATGCCCTGCTTGTCGGACACGCCCTTGTCCAGGCTGACGGCCCGGTCGGTCGCATGGATGCCGGGCAGGAGGTTGTTGACGACGACCCCATGACCCGCCACCTGCCGCGACATGCCCGCGACAAAGCCGGTCAGCCCGGTCCGCGCCGTGTTCGACAGGCCCAAGGCGGCAATGGGCGAGCGCACCGATTGCGAGGTGATGTTGACCACCCGCCCCCAGCCGCGTTCCATCATGCCGGGCACCAGGGCCTGCATCAGCGCGATGGCCGACAGCATGTTGGCGTCGATGGCGCGGATGAAATCGTCACGGTTCCAGTCCCGCCAGTCGCCCGGCGGCGGACCGCCCGCGTTCGTGACCAGGATATCGGCCTGGCCCAGGGCTTCCAGCACCTTGGCGCGGCCCGCATCGGTGGTGATGTCGGCGGCGACGGGAGTGACGCTGGTGCCGTATTTCGCGGCGATTTCCTTGGCGGTGCGGGTGATCTCGGACTCGGTCCGGCTGTTGATGACCAGATCGACGCCCGCCTCGGCCAGGGCTTCGGCGCAGCCGCGGCCCAATCCCTTCGACGCCGCGCAGACCAGCCCGCGCTTTCCCCTGATGCCCAGATCCATTGCCATCTCCTGTTGCTGGCCGCAGGATGCGCGTGCAGGGGCGAATGTCAAACCAAAGGGGCCATGTCATGACCAGACGCAGCGCCGATCCGCTGGAATGGGGCCGGGGACCGCAGGTCTTCGAGATGTTCCTGGAGCCGACCTGTCCGTTTTCGGTCAAGGCGTTCCGCAAGCTGGACGCCTTCCTGGACGTGGCGGGGCGCGACCGGGTGACGGTGAAGCTGCGGATGCAATCGCAGCCTTGGCACATGTTTTCGCCGGTGGTAACGCGCTGCGTTCTGGCGGCCTCGATGCTGGAGGGCGGGCGCGAAACCGCGCGGCGCGTGCTGGAGGCGGTGGCCGATCACCGCGAGGCCTTCGAATTCGAGGAACACCGCAAGGGGCCGAACATGGACGCCACGCCCAACCAGATCATCGCCCGGCTGGAGGATTGCAGCGGCGTGGCCTTGGCCGAAGCCTTCGCCTTTCCCGAGCTTGAGGCCGAGATCAAGCGGCACACGAAATACGCGCGGCAGAACGGCATCCATGTCTCGCCCACGTTCATGGTTAACGGGCTGGTGACGGCACTGGGCAGCGGCGATGCGGTCGAGGACTGGGCTGCGGCGCTGGAGTGACGGGCGATGGTGAAGCTGGTCCTGATGCACAGGGCGGATTCGATCTATGACGATCAGCCCGACCAAGTTTACGACTTCCCGCGTCAGTATCTCAAGGCGATGAGCGAAGCCGTCGGAGACTGGATCGTCTATTACGAGCCGGTGAAGGCAGGGCCGCGCGGCTATTTCGCCACCGCGCAGGTTGATCAGGTCATTCCGAAGCCGGGTCATGACGGCCGCTTTCTTGCGCTGATCCGCCCCGGCAGCTTCCTGTCCTTCGACAGCGCAGTGCCACGGCTGGTCGATGGCAGCCCGCTGGAAGCGGCGCTGACGGCTCTTGACGGGTCGCCGCTGTCGGGCGGGCTTGCCCAATCGGCTGTCCGCCGCATCACCGAAGCGGATTTTGCGCGGATCGTGAATCTTGGTTTGCCGCAGCAGCTCGAGGAGATCGAGGCCAGACGCTATGATCCCCAGCCCTTCGACATGGCCGAAGGCGCCCAGGCCTTCGAGCGTCCGGTCGTGGAGCGTCTGTTGCGCAGATCCTATCGGGACGTGGCCTTTCGCCGCAAGGTCCGTGACGCCTATGATTACCGCTGTGCCATTTCCGGGCTGCGGCTACGCAACGGCGGCGGCCGTCCCGAGGTTCAGGCGGCCCATATCCGCCCTGTCGAGCATCAGGGCAGCGATTCCGTGCGAAACGGACTCGCCCTGTCCGGGACGCTGCACTGGATGTTCGACCGTGGCCTGATCTCGGTCGCCGACGACAATTCAATCCTTGTCTCGCGCAACAAGGTTCCGGCCGATGTCGTGGATCGGCTGCTTCTGCCAGGGGGCAAGCTGATCCCGCCTCGTGATCCCAGGGATGAGCCCCATCCCGAAAACCTGCGCTGGCATCGGGAAAACGTCTTTGGCCAGATCGTGCCCGGCGATCTGGCCTGGTGATCAGACCGCTTGCGCCAGCCCCTGCGCCGCGTCGCGGATGGCGCGGATGTTGGTGCCGTAAACCTGCGGCTGACCGATCGAGCCACCCTTGAAGACCGCCGATCCCGCCACCAGCACATCGGCGCCGGCCTTCGCCACCAAGGGCGCGGTGATCGGATCCACGCCGCCGTCCACCTGGATATGGATGGGCCGGTCGCCGATCATGCCACGCAACCGGGCGATCTTGTCGATCTGGCTGGGGATGAACTTCTGCCCGCCGAAGCCGGGGTTCACGGTCATCACCAGAACCATGTCGGCCAGATCCAGCAGGTATTCCACCGCCTCGACCGGAGTGCCGGGGTTCAGCGCGATCCCGGCCTTTTTCCCCGTCGCGCGGATTGCCTGAAGGGTGCGGTGCGGATGGGGCCCGGCCTCGACATGGGCGGTGATCATGTCGGCGCCTGCCTCGGCATAGGCCTCGATATAGGGATCCACCGGCGCGATCATCAGGTGAACGTCCATGAAGGTCTTGACGTGCGGGCGGAAGGCCTTGACCGCCGGGGGGCCGAAGGTCAGGTTCGGCACGAAATGCCCGTCCATCACATCGACATGGACCCAGTCGGCGCCCTGGTCCTCGATGGCCCGGATCTCGCGCCCGAAATCGGCGAAGTCGGCGGAGAGGATGGACGGCGCGATCTTGATGCTGCGGTCGAAGCTCATGGCGGTTTCCCTATTCGGCGGCCTGCTGCATCGCCTGCCCGGTCTTGCGATCCACGTCAAGTCCGCCCTGGAAGACGCGGCTGGCGCGCAGGTCGGGTTCGGTCAGGGTTGACAGCGTATCGGCATCCAGCGGACCTTTCGCCTGGTTGAACAGCCGGTTCGCCTGGCGGAGGCGCGCGCGGTCCAAGGCGTTCCTGACCGACCGGGCATTGGCGAAATGCGGCTGCTGGCGGCGGGCGGCGATGTATTCCTCCATCGCGGCCCTTGCGGCATCGTCCAGGCGATAGTTCTGCGCGGCCAGCATCTGTTCGGAGATATGCAGCAGTTCCGGGTCGGTATAATCCGGGAACTCGATGTGATGGGCGATGCGCGACCGGAAGCCAGGGTTCGAGGCGAAGAAGCGGTCCATCCGGTCGGCATAACCCGCCAGGATCACCACCAGATCGTCGCGGTTGTTTTCCATGACCTGGAGCAGGATCTCGATGGCTTCCTGTCCATAATCGCGTTCGTTTTCCGGGCGGTAAAGATAATAGGCCTCGTCGATGAACAGCACGCCGCCCATGGCCTTTTTCAAGACCTCCTTGGTCTTGGGGGCGGTGTGGCCGATATACTGGCCGACCAGATCGTCGCGCGTGACCGTCACCAGGTGGCCCTTGCGGACATAGCCCAGGCGGTGCAGCAGACTGGCCATCTTCAGCGCCACGGTGGTCTTGCCGGTGCCGGGATTGCCGGTAAAGGACATGTGCAGCGTCGGCGTCTCGGTTGCCAAGCCCATCTGGCGGCGGGCCTTGTCCACCAGCAGCAGGGCTGCGGTCTCTCGGATGCGGGACTTGACGGGCTCAAGGCCGATCAGCGTCTCGTCCAGTTCGCGCAGCACATCCTTGACACCGCTTTCCTCGAAGGATCGGGCCAGATCGACATGGGTGGGGCGCGGGGCGGTGTCGGTGTCTTCGGTCATGATCGGCCTTTCAGCAGAGAAGGGAAGGGGACCGGGCGGCGGGAGGGCGTCCGCCCGGTCCCGAAACCGTCAGGCGTAGCGCAGCCCTTCGGGTTCGCGAGTGGCATAGCTTTCGATCGTGTAGCGGACCACGCGGCCTTCGGCTTCCTGGCGGACAAGCCGGAAGCCCGGTTCGGTCGCGGGGCGGTTCACGATGAAGCTCATGCGGATGGATTCCCAGCCGGGGGATGCGTCGAAGGCGATGACGCGGATGTATTTGCCGCCGTGTTCCTTGCGGCATTCGTTGACCTCGAAGACCACGGCGGCGGCATCCGGGTTGTCGAACATCGGATGCCCCCACATTTCCCAATAGGTGTTTCGGGGATGCGGGTCGTCAGAGTATTCCACGGATACCGCCCAGCCGTTGTCGATGGCGTATTGGGCCTGCACGCGAATGTCGTCGTCCGATAGATCGGGAAGAAAGCTGAACTGTCCTTGGCGCAGTTTCATGGTGGTGTTCCTTTGATGGCGGGGGAAGGTGGGGTGGAACCCCACCCTACGGGGCCTCATGATCCGGGCGTTTGCCGGGCGATGGCGTAGGGTGGGATTCTGCCCCACCATGCGATCACATCGACACTTCGGGCGTCGGCGCGAAATCGGGCGCGTCGGTCGAGGCATAGTTGAAGGACACGTCCTTCCAAACATCCAGGGCCTGCTTCAGCGGCGTGCAGGTCTTGGCCGCGTCGCGCAGGATGTCCTCGCCCTCGTTCCAGATGTCGCGGCCGGCGTTGCGGGCGAAGACCATCGCCTCCAGCGCCACGCGGTTGGCGGTCGCGCCCGCCTGGATGCCGTGCGGGTGGCCGATGGTGCCGCCGCCGAATTGCAGGACCACGTCCTCTCCCAGATAGGTCAGAAGCTGGTGCATCTGCCCCGCGTGGATGCCGCCCGAGGCGACCGGCATCATCTTGTTCAGCGATGCCCATTCCTGGTCAAAGAAGATGCCGTTCTCCAGCGCCATCGGGTTCCGCTCCTCGCGGAAGATGTCGTAATAGCCCTTGGTCGTGGCGGGATCGCCCTCCAGCTTGCCGACGACGGTGCCCGCGTGCAGGTGGTCCACCCCTGCAAGCCGCATCCATTTGGCGATGACGCGGAAGCTGACGCCATGGCTGCGCTGGCGGGTATAGGTGCTGTGCCCCGCGCGGTGCAGGTGCAGGATCATGTCGTTGTCGCGCGCCCATTTCGCCATCGACTGGATCGCCGTATAGCCGATCACCAGGTCGATCATCACGATGACGCTGCCCAATTCTTTGGCGAAGTTGGCGCGTTCGTACATCTGCTCCATCGTGCCTGCGGTGACGTTCAGATAGGTGCCCTTGACCTCTCCGGTCGCGGCGGATGCGCGGTTCACCGCCTCCATGCAGTAGAGGAACCGGTCGCGCCAATGCATGAAGGGCTGGCTGTTGATGTTCTCGTCATCCTTGGTGAAGTCGAGGCCGCCCTTCAGCGCCTCATAGACGACGCGGCCATAGTTGCGCCCCGACAGGCCCAGCTTGGGCTTCACGGTCGCGCCCAGAAGCGGGCGGCCATAGACGTTCAGGCGTTCGCGTTCCACGACGATGCCGGTGGCCGGTCCCTGGAAGGTCTTCACATAGGCTACGGGCAGACGCATGTCCTCCAGCCGCAGGGCCTTCAGGGGCTTGAAGCCGAAGACGTTGCCGATGATGGATGCTGTCAGGTTGGCGATGGAGCCCGGCTCGAACAGGTCCAGGTCATAGGCGATGTAGGCGAAGTATTCGCCCGAGGAGTTCGGGACCGGATCGACGCGATAGGCCTTGGCGCGGTACTTGTCGCAGGCCGTCAGGCGGTCGGTCCAGACCACCGTCCAGGTCGCGGTCGAGCTTTCGCCCGCCACTGCAGCCGCGGCCTCGACGGCATCCACCCCGTCCTGCGGCGTGATGCGGAACAGCGCGATCACGTCGGTGTCCTTGGGGGTATAGTCGGGCTCCCAATAGCCCATCTGCGCGTATTTCAGCACGCCCGCGGAATAGCGCTTCTTGGCATCCATCTTGGGGTTCGACATCTCGTTCATGGGTCTTCCTCCTCTCAGGCGGCTTTCGCGCCGGTGATGGCCGGGTCAAGCGCCCCCGACGCATAGCGTTTGGCCATCTCGTCCATCGCGATGACCTTGATCTTGTGGGCCTGCCCCGCCGTCCCGAAGCGTTCGAACCGGTCGCGGCACAGCGCGGTCAGTTCGGCCATGGCGGGGATCATGAACTTGCGGGGGTCGAACTCGTCGGGACGCTCGCGCGCGACCTTGCGGAAATGCCCGGTCATCGCCATGCGGCAGTCGGTGTCGATATTGACCTTGCGTACGCCCATGCGGATGCCGCGCTCGATTTCTTCCACGGGAACGCCGTAGGTCTGGGGCATCTGCCCGCCGGAGTCGTTGATGAGGTCTTGCAGATGCTGCGGCACACTGGACGACCCGTGCATGACCAGATGCGTGCCGGGCAGGCGGTCGTGGATCGCCTCGATCACATGCATCGCCAGGATCTCGCCATCGGGCTTGCGGGTGAACTTGTAGGCGCCGTGCGAGGTGCCGCAGGCGATCGCCAGTGCGTCGCAGCGGGTGCGCAACACGAAATCGACGGCCTGGTCGGGATCGGTCAGAAGCTGCGAAGGGTCCAGCTTGCCCTCGGCGCCCGAGCCATCCTCGGCCGCAGCCTCTCCGGTTTCCAGGCTGCCCAAGACGCCCAACTCGCCCTCGACGCTGGCGCCGACCGCATGGGCGGCTTCCGCGACCTTGGCTGTCACCGCGACGTTGTAGTCGTAATCGGCAGGGGTCTTCATGTCCTCAAGCAGCGACCCGTCCATCATCACGCTGGTAAATCCGTGGCGGATCGCGGACATGCAGGTCGCCAGGTTGTTGCCGTGGTCCTGGTGCAGGCAGATCGGAACCGTAGGGTTCATCTCGGCCAGGGCCTCGACCATGCGGCGCAGCATGATGTCGCCGGCATAGGAGCGCGCGCCGCGGCTGGCCTGCAGGATCACCGGGGCATCGACCGCAGCCGCCGCCTTCAGGATCGCCAAACCCTGTTCCATGTTGTTGATGTTGAAGGCGGGCACGCCGTAGCCATGTTCGGCGGCGTGGTCCAGAAGCTGTCGCAGCGTGATCAGCGCCATCAGTCCTCTCCCTTGATGAGTTTCCGGGCCAGCTCTGCCGTGGCCTCGAGTGTGATGCCGAAATGGCGGTAAAGAGCAGGAGCGGGGGCGGAGGCGCCAAAGCCCGTCATGCCGACAAAGCCGTCCTCGGGGCGCAGGAACAGGTCCCAACCCTGGCGGATCGCGGCCTCGATCCCGATGCGGGGGGCGTCGCACAAGACGCCCTGCCGATAGGCGCGGTCCTGCCGGGCAAACAGTTCGAAGCAGGGGGCCGAGACGACGGCGGCGTTGATCCGCTCGGCCCGCAGCAGGTCGGCGGCGGCCAGGGCGATCTCGACCTCGGAACCCGTGGCGATCAGCGTCACGTCGCGCGGCGTCGGCGTGGCGCGCAGCACATAGGCGCCCCGGCGACTGCGATTGGTGTCCTCGTCCTCGATCCGCACGGTGGGGAGGTTCTGCCGCGACAGGGCAAGCACGGACGGCGTGCCCTCGCTGGTCAGCGCGATCTCCCAGGCCTCGGCGGTTTCCACCGCATCGGCGGGGCGGAAGACCTGCAGGTTCGGAATGGCGCGAAGCGAGGCCAGATGCTCGACCGGCTGGTGCGTCGGGCCGTCCTCTCCCAGGCCGATGCTGTCATGGGTCATGACATGGACGACCGGCACCCCCATCAGCGCGCCCAGCCGGATCGCGGGGCGGGAATAGTCTGCAAAGGCCAGGAAGGTGCCGCCATAGGGGACAAAGCCCCCGTGCAGCGCAATGCCGTTCATCACGGCGGCCATCGCATGTTCGCGGATGCCATAGTGGATATAGCGGCCCGCATAGTCGCCCGGCTTGATCGAAGCCATCCCCGTGCTGCGGGTCAGGTTCGACCCGGTCAGGTCCGCGCTTCCGCCAATGGTCTGGGGCAGGGTGGCGTTGATGACCTCCAGGGCCATCTCGCTGGCCTTGCGGGTTGCGACCTTCGGGCGATCCTGGGCAAGCCTTTGGCAGTATTCGGCAATCGCCTTGCGCAGCGCGGGCGCATCGGGCGCGCCCTGGGCGGCAAGAAAGGCGGCACGGTTGGCGGAGGTTTCCAGCCGTGCCGCCCAGTCGGCCCGAGCCTGCGCGCCGCGCGCGGCAATCGCGGCCCAGGCGGCGGTCACATCCTCGGGCAGGGTAAAGGGCTCGTGGGGCCAGTCCAGCATCTTGCGGGCGGCGGCGATTTCCTTAGCCCCCAAGGGGGCGCCATGCACGTCATGGCCGCCCTGCTTGTTGGGCGCGCCAAAGCCGATGATGGTCCGGCAAGCGATCATGGATGGACGGTCATCGGCCCGCGCGGCTTCGATAGCGGCAGCTATGGCCTCGCGGTCATGCCCGTCCACCGCCTGCACATGCCAGCCTGCGGCGGCGAAGCGCGCCTGCTGGTCCGTGCTGGTGGACAGGTCGGTGCCGCCGTCGATGGTGATGCCGTTGTCGTCCCACAGCACGATCAGCCGCCCCAGGCACAGGTGGCCCGCAAGGTCGATGGCCTCGTGGCTGATCCCCTCCATCAGGCAGCCGTCGCCTGCGATGACATAGGTGTAATGGTCCGTCAGGTCTGGCCAGCGGGCATGGGCCATGCGCTCGGCCAAGGCCATGCCGACGGCACTGGTGATGCCCTGCCCCAGTGGGCCGGTCGTGACCTCGATCCCCTTGGCATGGCCGTATTCGGGATGGCCCGCCGTGCGCGACCCCATCTGCCGGAAGGCGCGGATCTGGTCGAGCCCCATGTCGTCATAGCCCAGCAGGTGATGGATGGCATAGACCAGCATCGAGCCATGCCCCGCCGACATCACGAAGCGGTCACGATCGGGCCAGCGGGGGTCCGCCGGGTCCACCCGCATGAAGCGGTGGAACAGCACCGTCGCCACGTCCGCCATGCCCATCGGCGCGCCGGGATGGCCGGATTTCGCGGCCTCGACCGCGTCCATGGCCAAGGCGCGGATAGCATTGGCCATCCTGGTTTCCAGAACAGGGTCGATGCGGGTCATCTGGTTCATGGCGTGTCCTCAAGCGCGCTTGGCGTCGTCGATCAGGCGCAGGATCATCGGCGTCAGGATCAACTGCATGGCGAGGTCGGTCTTCGGCCCCGGAATGACGATGGAATTGGCCCGCGTCATCCAGGACCCGTCGATCATCTGGGTCAGGTAGGCAAAGTCGATGCCGCGCGGGTTGCGGAAGCGGATCACCACCAGGCTTTCGTCAGCCGTCGGGATCCATCGCGCGATGAAGGGGTTCGAGGTATCGACCACCGGCACCCGCTGGAAATTGATGTCGGTCTGGGTGAACTGCGGGCAGATGCAGTGAACATAGGCGTGCATCCGGCGCAGGATGGTGTCGGTCACGGCCTCGGTCGAATAGCCCCGGCTGGCCTTGTCGCGATGGATTTTCTGGATCCATTCCAGGTTGATGACCGGCACCACGCCGATCTTCAGATCCGCCAGTTTTGCCAAGTTGACCCTGTCATTGGCGACCGCACCGTGCAGCCCTTCGTAGAACAGAAGGTCCGAGCCTTCCTCGAAGGGCGCCCAAGGCGTGAAGGTGCCGGGGGCGCTGCCCCAGCGTTCGGCCTCGCGGTCGTCGTGGACGTAATGGCGCGTCTCTCCCTTGCCGGTCTCGCCATAGATGCGGAAGATCTCCTCCAGCTTCTCCAGTTCGTTGGCGTCAAAGCTGAAATGGCTGAAGGTCTGGTCGCCTGCGGCCTGGCGGCGGGCCAGTTCGTCCTTCATCGCCTGGCGGTCAAAGCGGTGGAAGGCGTCGCCCTCAATGCTGACGGCCTTGATGCCCTCGCGGCGGAAGATCTGGTCGAAGGTGGTCTTGACCGTGGTCGTGCCCGCGCCGGAACTGCCGGTGACGGAAATGATGGGGTGCTTCTTGCTCATGATGTCCTCAGGCCCGGAACAGGCCGCGATGGCCGAACAGCGCCGAGACCTCGGCCTCGGGCAGGTCGTGATAGGTGGCGACACGATCGACCTTTTCGGCCGATCCGAAGACCAGCGGCGTACGCCCGTGCAGGTCGGTGATGGTCCCGTCCAGGATCGGCAGCGCGCCATCGGTCGCCCGCCCGCCCGCCTGTTCGATGACAAAGGCAATGGGCGCGCATTCGTACAGCATCCGCAGCCGGCCGCGTTCGTAACCCTTCCGCGCGTCGGCCGGGTAAAGGAAGATGCCGCCCCGCATCAGGATGCGATGCGCCTCGGCCACCAGGGACGCGATCCAGCGCATGTTGAAATTCCGCGCGCGCGGGCCGTCGATCCCGGCCAGGCAGTCGTCGATGAAGGCCCGGATGGGGCGCGGCCAATGCCGATAGTTCGAGGCGTTGATGGCATATTCGAAGAAGCAATCCGGCATCGTCACGCGCGGATCGGTCAGATCGAAGCTGTCGGTGTCGGGGTTCAGCGTATAGATTTGCGTGCCGTCGCCGAAGCTGACCACCAGGCAGCAGCGCGGGCCATAGATGATGTAGCCCCCGGCGATCAGGTCGCGTGCCGGGCGCAGGAAGCTGGCATCAGACTGGTCCGCCGCCGGATAGACGGCAAAGATCGTGCCGATGGACACATTGGTGTCGATGTTGGACGATCCGTCCAGCGGATCGATCGCCAGGGCGAAGGCGCCGCCCGGCTGCATCGCCAAGGGGGCGGCCTGCTCCTCGCTGGCATACCACCGCAGCCCGGCATCGCGCAGGGCGTCGCGGAACAGCGCGTCGGCCTGCACGTCCAGACGCTTTTGCCCGTCGCCGTCGCTGTTGGTGCCGACCTCGGCCGACAGGCTGCCGTCGCCGCGCCGGATCACGCCCGCCAGGGTCGCCCCGCCGCGCGCCAAGGCCAGCATCAGCGTCTGGTACTGCGGTGGAACATGCGTGGTGTCGATGCTTGGCGTCGTCATCGGCCCCTCCCTTGGCGTCTGATAGGGGCAGATTGACAGGGCAGGGATTTAGATGAAATTTAATAATCTGGAAGATGTATTAGATATGGCTGAAGATGAAGCTTGATGGGATCAGCCTGCGCCAGTTGCGCTGCCTGCGCGCGGTGGCCGACAGCGGCAGCCTGACAGGCGCCGCAGGCCTGCTGGGCCTGACCACGCCTGCCATCCACAGCCAGTTGCGGGGGCTGGAGGATCTGGCGGGTTGCCCCCTGGTCCAGCGGGCCGAGCATGGCGCCTTTCGTCCCACCTCCGAGGGCCAGGCGCTGCTGCTGGCGGAATCGCAGATCGCCACCGCCCTGGCCCGCGCGGGGCGCGAGATCGGCGCATTGCGGCAAGGCCATGTTGGCAATGTCGTGCTGGGGGTGGTCTCCACTGGCAAGTACTTCGCCCCCGGCCTGGTCGCGCGGCTTTTGCGACTTTTGCCCGAGATCGAGGTGACGCTGCGCATCGGCAACCGTGACGCGGTGCTGGCGGCCCTGGCGGGCGACGACCTGGATCTGGCGATCATGGGCCGCCCGCCGCGTGAGCCAGCGGTGATCGCCGACCCCATCGGTCCGCATCCCCATATCATCATCGCCGCGCCCGACCATCCCCTGGCCGATGCCGATCCGGTGATGCCGGGCGACCTGCTGGCCCAGACCTTCCTGTCGCGAGAGGAAGGCTCGGGCACCCGCATCCTGATGACCCGCTTCCTGGATCGCATCGGCGAGGGCGCGACATGGCGCGCGGTCGAGATGGGCACGAACGAGACCATCAAGCAGGCGGTGATCGCGGGCTTGGGCGTGGCGCTGATTTCCCAGCACACCGTGACCGAGGAGTTGCGGTCCGGCCGCCTGATTGCCCTGCGCGGCATCGGCCTGCCCATCCAGCGAAGCTGGTATCTGCTGCGCCGCGCCGATCGTCATCCCAGCCCCGCCACAGCCCGGATTCGCGACGAGATCCTGGCGATGCGCGGCGGCTTCCTGCCGCAGCTTTAGCCTGGGTCGCGGATCGCCTCGATGTTGCTGGCAGGCGCCGAGCCGCCCCCTTTGAAGATCAGTTCGACGCCCCCGGTGCCCACGGCGGCCTCGGTCACACGGACATAGGCGCCGACCGCGTCCTCCGAGATCACCTCGCCCGCGCGGCTGCTTTCGATCACGAAGGAATAGCGCCCGTCGGCCAGTTTTTTCCCCATGTCGTCGCGTCCGAACCAGTCGATCTGCCCCTCGCCCGTGCCGATCTCCTCGCGCGACACCTCGCGGCCCGATGCGTTCAGAACCACCAGCGTGACGCTGTCGGCGCGGCTGTCGGGGGCGATGTCCAGCGTCAGGGCCTTGTCCCCGAACCAGACAGGCTCGGTCGTGCGCACCTCCTTGCCGATCCAGTCGGCCAGCTGCCCCAGGCTGCCGCCTGCCTGCGCGATCATCTGTTCCAGCAGCTTGTTAGTCTGCGCCTGCTGCTCGACCCCCGAGAAGGTGGCAAGCTGCACGGCGAAGTCAGACCCTTCCATCGGGTTCAGGGGATCCTGGTTCCGCAACTGCGTGGTCAGCATCTTCAGAAAGGTGTCGAAATTCGTCGACGGGGCCGATGCCGTCCCGTCTGTCGTAGCCGTAGCCGTGGCCGTGGCCGTGGCAAGGCTTGTCGCTGTCGAACTGCCAACCGCAGAAACCATGGGAACCTCCTTTCAGATACGGATATCCAGCCGGGCCGGAATGGCCATGGGCGTCCAGGCCATCGGAATGGCCTGCATCTGGTCGAATGTCTCAAGGCCCAGAGCGTCGGAATGCAGGGGCGCGGGCCAGTCGTCGCGCGGCCCCGGATGCCTGTCCCCCTGGAATTCGAAGGAAGCCCCGGCCATTCCGGAATCGCTGAGGCATTCCTGCAGAAAGGCGGCATTGCGGCGCATCTGGTCCAGAACCTCGGGCCGTTCGACCCAGACCACCACATGGGGGCTGTGCTCGGGCCCGGACATGACCATGCGGATCCTGCCCAGTTCCTCGGGCGCCAAGGCGATCTCGACCACGTCGTCGCGGGCCGTCACCATCGCCTCGGCGATCTGGCGCGCTACCGGGACAGGAGTGGCGGCGGCCTTGGGAGGCCGGATCTCGGCGGGCGTGACGGGCGCGCCATGCGAATGGCTGGTGAGCGGATCGGGCGGCAGTGCCTCGATATTGTCTGTGGCTGTCTCCGCTTTGGGCGCCTCGGCAAGCATCGCCTTGCTCGGCACCTCGCAGGCCTGCATGGCGTCCAGGGTGACCGGCAGGGCGGACTTCTGCACAATTTCGGGCAGCATCACTTCAGGCTCGGCCGGGACCGTCTTCTCCGCTGCCTGCGGAGCCGCCTCGCGCAGGGCGCCGCTGATCCCGGACAGATCCTCGATCAGCATCTGCAACGGGTCAGGGGCCGGAACCTCGGCCGGGGCGTCTTCCCCGGCCTCGGCGGGGCCGGGCGACTCGTCCGGCGGCACCTCCTCAAGGGTGAAGCCAGCGACTGCCGCCTCGGCCTCTGCCGCCGGTTCGGCAAGCGGGACAGGTTGGACGGAAGTCGTGATCGGTAAAACAACACACTCTGCCATCTGGCGATTCCCAAGCGATTACTGGGTAAGGGGATAAGCATGACTCCTTACGATTTATTTACTGCAAGGCGCTATTTCTGAAAAAATCTTGCATCAGGAAAAGATCATGCACGTCGATCACATCCAGCGCGCCTTGCTGCCATCGAAAACCGCGCCCCAGGCTGCCGAAAAACTGGAACAGGCATTTCTTGAGGAGATGCTGAAATATTGCGGACCGAAATCGACGGACGGCGCCTTCGGCGGCGGCATCGGCGAGGACCAGTTCGCCAGCTTCCTGACCCAGGAATACGCCGCTGTCCTGGCCAGGAAAATCGACCTGGGCTTCGGGGAACGGATGAAGCTGCAATGAAATCCAGGCACAAGACCATGCTGGACAGCGTCCAGCAGGCCATTATTTCCGGCGATGCTGCCTTGGCCCTGACGCGGATCGAGGCGCTCGCGAAGCGATTCGAACGCGACCGGATCGAGCCGGAAGCCAAGGTCCGGATCGAACAAACCCTGCTGCACCTGCGCCGCCTGGCCGAGGATTCGGCCCGCGGCACGCAGCGCGCGATCGCCCAGATCAAGGACATCCTGCAGAACGCGCGGACGCTGCAAACCTATGACCAGGAAGGGCGGCGGCATCAGACGCCGACCAGTGCCGCGATGCCGCAGCGGTTTTGAGTAAAATCCTTTGCGTTCGATGTTTGGAGAAGGGGCGCAAATTCACTATCCGTAAATCACCGGCTGCTAGGACTGCGGTCATGCCGAAAACGGCACAGGGACAAACGCCCAGGGTCAGAAGGCCAACCGTCACCATCGCGGATGCAAAGCATCCCTTATTCCAGAGGATAAGATGTCCAGTATTCTGACCAACAACGGCGCCATCGTCGCCCTCCAGACCCTGAAGAACGTGAACTCCAACCTGAACAAGGCGCAGTCTGAAATCGCGACGGGCCTTCGCGTCGCAAGCGCCAAGGATAACAGCTCGTCCTGGGCCATCGCCTCGACGATGAATTCCGATGTCCAGGCCCTCAAGACGCTTGGCAATTCTTTGACCTCGGCCGGTGCCATGGTCGGCACCGCCCGCGATGCGACCGAGCAGGTTGCCGACTTGGTCAAGCAAATCCAGTCGAGGGTGGTGCAGGCACAGAACCCCGATGCTGATGTGACCAAGCTGACGGCCGAAGTCACGGCCCTTGCCGGCACGATTACCTCTATCGCCGGATCGGCCCAGTACAACGGCATCAATCTGGTCAACACTGGCTCGACCGCCGAAACCATCACGGTCGGCATCACCCGTTCGGCCGCTGGCGCTGTCGCGTCGCAGACCTTCAGCACCGGTGTGGCCGACCTGGCCGCGGTCGCGACCGCGATCACCGGCATCACCGACATCTCGGCTGCCGGGGCGCTCGATACGATCGACACCCAGCTTGACGCCGTCAACACAGCCGCCGCGACTTTCGGTGCCGCTCAGGCGCGGATCGAGGCTCAGGCCAACTTTGTCACCAAGCAGGCTGACTCGCTGACGCGGGGGGTCAGTGCGCTTGTCGATGCCGATATGGAGGAGGCTTCGGCGCGCTTGCAGGCGCTGCAAACCCAGCAGCAGTTGGGCGTACAAGCCCTGTCGATCGCCAACCAGTCGCCTTCGGCCATCTTGAGCCTGTTCCGCTGATGATCGCCTGCGGGGTGGAGGCTCTAGGCGCCTCCACCTCCATCTTTGGTTTCCATGCTTGAAGCCTCTCCTAGAAATCGGGATTGATGACCTTGAACGCGGTTACACCAATGAAAGCGCATGTCGGTTACACATCGAACGCGGTTCGAACCGACAAGGACAACGAATACAGTATTTTCGCACGCGTCACGCACCTGTTGCGCCGCGCCCAGGAGGGTGCGCCGATGCACGAGCGCCTGGCGGCCGTCCACAAGAACAATGATCTGTGGACCATTCTTGCGGCTGACCTTGCGCATTCTGGAAACTCCCTTCCCGATCAGTTAAAGGCTGACCTTTTGTCGCTTGCCCTCTTCAGTATCCGCCATGGCCATGCCGTCATGAGTGGCGGCGCCTCGATCGAGGTGCTGATCGAAGTGAACATCTCGATGATGAAGGGCCTGCGCAACGAGGCTACGACATGAGCGGCCTTGTTCTGAAGCTTGCCCCGAACGAACGCGTGCTGATCAATGGCGCCGTCATCGAAAACGGCGACCGCCGATCCAAGATCGCCATTCGCACGCCGAACGCCAATGTCCTGCGTCTGAAGGATGCGATCCACCCCGACCGTGCCAATACGCCCGTCGGCCGCGCCTGCTATATCGCGCAACTGATCCTGTCGGGTGATGCCCAACCGGCTGAAGGCAGCCGCCAACTGCTGCTGGCTATCGCTCAGCTTATGCAGGTCTTCGAAGATCCGGCAGGGCAGGGGATCCTCCAGGATGCCAGGGATAGCGTCGAAGATGGGGCGATCTATCCGGCCCTGCGCCGCTTGCGCGAGCTATTGCCACAGGAAGACTGGCTTATCGAAGTCCGCCGCCAGTGAGGGTGCCGTGACGTCTGCCGTGAATATCGGGATCGGCGGCATCGCCGGCTGGCGGATCCTGCAGCGGATCGAAGCCCGTCAGGTCGAGGCCACGGCAAAGGATCCGGTAATCCAGCGCGCCACTGCCCATTTCCGCGAAAACTTGACCGAAGATACCACCGCCGAAGATCTGGTCAGCAACTACAAGATGTTGCAGGTGGCCTTGGGCGCCTTTGATCTAGAGAACGACATTGCCAACAAGGCCTTTATTCGCAAGGTGCTGGAATCGGACATCGGCGACAGTGCATCGCTGGTCAACCGGCTCAGCGACAAGCGCTATCTAAAGCTTGCCAAAAGGTTCCAGAACCTTGCCGATACCAAGGCGACAGGCGAGGCCGTGACAGAAGCCTATGTCCAGCAACAGTTTCAAAGGCGCGTCGGCGAAGGCGACAAAAGCTATCGGCTTGCCTTGAATGCCCGAAACGAACTGAAGGCTTTCGCCACTCGAACCTCGACCGACAAGACCATGTGGTATGAGGTTCTGGGCAACAAGGCTTTGCGCGAGGTTTTCGAAGGCGCTTTTGGCTTCAGCAGCTCGATTGCCAACCTGTCGGTTGACCGGCAACTGGAGGAGTTCATGTCGGCGTCCAGGCGCGTCCTGGGTACCAGCAGCTTTGCCGAAATAGGCGCCAGCGAGATGACGGATAAGCTGATCACACGCTATCTGGCTCGCTCGCAGAACCAGATGACGACGAGCGGCAACCGATACAGTGCGGCGCTGGCGTTGTTGTCGCGATAAGAGGGCGATGGATTTTTCTCGCCCTCTCAGTAGTTTAACTTTCATAAGATTATGGGATCAGACTGTTGCTCCGGTTCGCTGAGCAAGGGATGACCTCCTTTAGGCGGGGCAGCGCCAGCATTCCTTGCAGGTGATACTGAGGCGGGCAGTCGGGATTGCGACTGGCGGCAGCGCTGCGGGATTTGGATGGCAGTATGAGGGTTGTCTGGGTTCAGCGTAACCGCCCGATTTCCACCGCCTGCTTGAGCTTGGACTGATCGGCTACGGTTCTGCGCAGGATGTGGGTTGGGGGGCGGTGGCCTGATGTTGTTGACGTGCAGCGCGTGCACAGGGGATGCACAGCGCGTACACCGACAACGCACGGTCGGTTAAGGCCGCGTTAACCTCGGTTCGCCACTTTTGCCCGTGGGCGGCAAGGAGTGCGGGCGAATGGCGGTGACGAAGGCCGAGGCGGCGCGGCGGGTGAATTACCACTACATGGCGGATGCCATGCGGATGCTGGAATGGGATCTGCACAGCACGATCCTGGACCGGATGCGGATCCCCGACGAATGGCACGAGATCGCGAAGCAGAAGCCCACGCCCGCCAAGACGCGGGTGACGCTGCGGCTGGACAATGAGGTGGTGGCGTTCTTCCGGTCGATGGGGCCGGACTGGCAGGTGCGGGTGAACCGGCTGCTGTCGGCCTGGATGCACGCGCGGCTGGCGGGCGTGATCCGCGGGGGCGAGACGATGGACTATCTGTCCCGCCGGGAGGAGGCGCTGCTGGACGGCCGCCGCCCCGAGTTCGGCGACATCCAGCGGGAGTATGACGCGGCCCTGGGCGCCGAGGGCACCCCGCGCGCGGGCGGCGTGCCGATGGGGGAAGCGGGGATCTCGAAGGCCGGGCGGGAGGCGCTGATGGCGGAGATGCGGGAGAGGAATGGATTGGGGTGAAGGGGGGTGACTTGGAAGCTAATGCCCGCCCTTCGCCTGCTGCGTTTCCCCCTTGGACAGTGAGGCGGGGTGCCCATGGAGGATCCCGCTGGATCAGCGAGAGGGGTAGGAGGGGGCTGCAAGAGGAGATGATGAAGCGGAATGGGATGTGAAGGGCAAGAAGGTTGTACAACCGTCTTGGCAAGGCCATCAAATGAACCTATGTCTGAAGCGAGAGTTAAGGTATATCTTAAGTGTCAACGTGGCTTGAAGACCAAGGATTTCAGAAGCTAGAAGCCAGCGGCACCATGTGTGAAGTCTGGTTTTCCTCTGCTTCTGTCGAATTCTTAGTGTTAGAAAGCAGGAACGACCGACCGAAGGTGAAGCAGCTTAACCGTATCTTGGGAAGGCTATGCGACTATGGACTACAAGGGGTCACAAGTAACGAACAATTTCGGCAGGAGTGCTCCCTCCCAACCGGAAAGAAAGACGGATCAAAGAAGAAAGTCTACGCAGTAAAGGCGCATCAACTTCGACTATATGGCGGCTTTATTTGTGGAAATAAAATGTTCTTGGTGATTGAGGGCGCTAGAAAAAAGCGGGATCAAGCAGACCAAGAGCAACTTAAAAGAATAGCGCAAGCGCTAGGGAGCTATGATGGCGAACGTTAACGACATCCTTCAGAACATCGACAGCAGCGAAGAGCGTGAAGATTATATCCAAAGCCTTCTCCTCTCTGTTCAGTTTGCATTGCAAAAAGCGATGATCGAGGGCGGTGTCAGCAAAAAGGATTTGTCCGAACGCCTTGGTGTTTCTTTGGCGCGGGTTTCGCAAATTCTCAGCGACACTAATGCGAATCTCACCATCAAGACGATTGGCCGGATCTGCCATGCGCTTGGTGAAGAGTTTGAGCTTGTGCGAAAGGCTGAGTACAAGAACCTGCTCAAGAAGCGAGAACTGCTCGTAGATCCGATGAGAGCGCGTGTGAGAGAGTCTCGGCGGTCTAATTCTGCTTGGCAGGACCATACTGCGAACATCAATAAGTTTCCGCAAACCCGGGCGGCGGCATGAATAGCGAGGCTACTGAAGTGGTTCGGTTTGGATCGGATGACTTCGATCCAAGCGCCTATGCTGAAGTCGCGCAAAATGCTCGGCTGAACGACATATTCATGTCAAAGAGCAGCTATGACGTTAAGTTGCCGGACATCTTTCCTGCGATTGTCGACGAGGATGGTACTCGTCAGTCATTTCTCGGTAAGCCTAAAAATTGCAATTTCGATTACGAAACTGGAACGCTCATAGGCGCTTACCAGTGGCATGCTCAGATAAAGAGCGGTCGAACGACGCTACTGAATTTGAAGGTTGAATACGTTCTGCTTTACAGCGGCCTAAAGGACGCTGAGGAGCAGTACGCGCGCCTTTATTTTGAGAAACTTGCTCGGTTTACCAGTTACCCTTACTTTCGAGCATTCTTTTCATCGACATCAAGCGCTTCTGGTTTAGCGCTGCCACCACTCCCGTCACTGATTGACCGAGTGGATTAAGGAGAGCGCAACGCGCTCTCCTACTAACCCTGCAACGCCCTTACCCCGACTTCCCCCTCACCCCGCGACTTGATCGCCGCAACCGCGGCGATGCTCCCCGCAGCCGTGGTGAAATACGGGATCTTGTCGTAGAGCGCGACGGCCCGGATTTCGCGCGAATCCGCGATAGCCTGGGCGCCTTCGGTGGTGTTCAGGACCATCGCGATCTCGCCGTTCTTCAGGCGGTCCACGATGTTCGGGCGGCCTTCATAGACCTTGTTCACGCGGTCGGCCTCGACCCCCGCTTCGGCGAGGAAATCCGCCGTGCCGCCGGTCGCCACCAGCGAAAAGCCCATCGCCAGCAGGTCGCGGGCGGCCCCCGCCAAGGCGTCGGTCTTGTCGGCGTCCTTCACGGACAGGAACACGCGGCCCGCGTCGGGTAGGTGGGTGCCCGCGCCCATCTGCGCCTTGAGGAACGCGCGGGCGAAGTTGCGGTCCCAGCCCATGACTTCGCCGGTGGAGCGCATTTCCGGCCCCAGCAGCGTGTCGACGCCGGGGAAGCGGGCAAAGGGCAGCACGGCCTCCTTCACGGAATACCAGGGGGTCAGGGGATCGGCCAGCGTCAGGGGGTCGGCGAAGGGCAGGTCGTCCTCGGGGCCCACGCCTGCGGGATAGGGCGCGCGGGCGGGGAAGTTCGCCATGGATTCGCCCGCCATCAGCCGCGCGGCGATCGACGCGATGGCGCTGTCGGTGGCCTTGGCGACAAAGGGCACGGTGCGGGATGCGCGGGGGTTGACCTCCAGCACGTAGATGGCGCCGTCCTTTATCGCGAACTGGACGTTCATCAGGCCCACCACATGCAGGGCGCGGGCCATGGCGACGGTCTGGCGCTTCAGCTCGTCGATGGTGGCGGCGTCCAGCGTGTGCGGCGGCAGGCAGCAGGCCGAGTCGCCCGAATGGACGCCGGCTTCCTCGATATGCTCCATGATGCCAGCGACATGGACGGTGTCGCCGTCGGAGAGGGCGTCCACATCGACCTCGATCGCGCCGGACAGGTAGCTGTCGAGCAGGACGGGGTTCTTGCCGCTGACCGTGACGGCTTCGGTGATGTAGCGGCGCAGGTGGTCCATGTCGCGCACGATCTCCATCCCCCGGCCGCCCAGGACATAGGAGGGGCGGATGACCAGCGGGAAGCCGACCTGCCCGGCGATGGCAAGCGCCTGTTCGGCGCTGCTGGCGATGCCGTTGGTGGGCTGGCGCAGGCCCAGGTCGTTCAGCAGTTTCTGGAACCGTTCGCGGTCTTCGGCCAGGTCGATGGCGTCGGGGGTGGTGCCCAGGATCGGGATGCCTTCGGCTTCCAGCGCGTTGGCCAATTTCAGGGGCGTCTGGCCGCCGAACTGGACGATGACGCCGTGGAGCGTGCCGTTTTCCTGCTCCACGCGCAGGATTTCGAGGACGTGTTCCAGCGTCAGGGGTTCGAAATACAGCCGGTCCGAGGTGTCGTAGTCGGTCGAGACGGTTTCGGGATTGCAGTTGACCATGATGGTCTCGTAGCCCGCGTCGGTCAGCGCGAAGCAGGCATGGCAGCAGCAATAGTCGAACTCGATCCCCTGGCCGATGCGGTTGGGGCCGCCGCCAAGGATCACGACCTTTTTCGCGTCGGTAGGGCGGGATTCGCATTCCACGTCGCCCATGGCGGGCGATTCGTAGGTGGAATACATGTAGGGGGTCTGGGCCTCGAATTCGGCGGCGCAGGTGTCGATGCGCTTGAAGACGGGCAGGATGCCGGCGTTGCGGCGGGCGCGGCGGATGTCGGACTCAGTGCGGCCGGTCAGGTGGGCCAGGCGGGCATCGGTGAAGCCCATCATCTTGAGCGCGCGCAGGCCTTCAGCATCAGTGGGCAGGCCGTTCGCGCGGACGGTGTTCTCGGCGTCCACGATCTCGCGCAGGCGGGACAGGAACCAGGGGTCGAAGCTGGTGACGCGCCCGATCTCGTCATCGGTCATGCCGAAGCGCATCGCCTCGGCGATGATGCGGATGCGGTCGGGGGTGGCGCGGGACAGGGCGGCGATCACGGCGGGCTTGCCCTGCTCGGCGGCGCCTTCGATGGCGATTTCGTCGAGGCCGGTCAGGCCATTCTCCATCGAGGCCAGCGCCTTTTGCAGCGATTCGTGGAACGACCGGCCGATGGCCATGACCTCGCCCACGGATTTCATGGCGGTGGTCAGCTCGGGCTTCGATCCGGGGAACTTCTCGAACGCAAAGCGCGGGATCTTCGTCACGACATAGTCGATGGACGGTTCAAACGACGCAGGCGTGACCTTGGTGATGTCGTTGTCGAGTTCGTCCAAGGTATAGCCCACGGCCAGCTTGGCGGCGATCTTGGCGATGGGGAAGCCGGTGGCCTTGGAGGCCAGCGCGGACGAACGGCTGACGCGCGGGTTCATCTCGATCACGACCATGCGGCCGTCAGCCGGGTTGATCGCCCATTGCACGTTCGAGCCGCCGGTTTCCACGCCGATCTCGCGCAGCACGGCGATGGAGCCGTTGCGCATGATCTGGTATTCGCGGTCGGTCAGCGTCAGCGCCGGGGCCACGGTGACCGAATCGCCGGTGTGGACGCCCATCGGATCGACGTTCTCGATCGAGCAGACGATGATGGCGTTGTCGTTGCGGTCCCGCACGACCTCCATCTCGTATTCCTTCCAGCCCAGCAGGCTTTCATCGACCAGCACCTGCGCCACGGGCGAGGCATCCAGGCCCGACCGCACGATGCGTTCATAGTCGTCGCGGTTATAGGCCACGCCGCCGCCGGTGCCGCCCAGGGTGAAGGCGGGGCGGATGATGGCGGGCAGGCCGATCTCCTCCAGCGCCTCCATCGCCTGCTGGACGCCCGCGTTGATGTCGTACTTGCCGCTGGACAGCTTCGGCGCGGCGACGATGGTGGCCTTGGGGTTTTCCAGCCCGATCCGGTCCATCGCCTCGCGGAACAGCTTGCGGTCCTCGGCCATCTCGATGGCGGCGCGCTGCGCGCCGATCAGCTCCACGCCGTAGCGGTTCAGAACGCCCATGTCGGCCAGGGCCAGCGCGGTGTTCAGCCCGGTCTGCCCGCCCATGGTCGGCAGCAGCGCGTCGGGGCGTTCCTTGGCGATGATCTTCTCGACGATCTCGGGGGTGATCGGCTCGATATAGGTGGCGTCGGCCATTTCCGGGTCGGTCATGATCGTCGCGGGGTTCGAGTTGACCAGGATGACCCGATAGCCTTCCTCGCGCAGCGCCTTGCAGGCCTGGGCGCCGGAATAGTCGAACTCGCAGGCCTGGCCGATCACGATGGGGCCTGCGCCGATGATCAGGATCGACTTGATATCGGTTCTTTTCGGCATGGGTCTGGTCCTTCGGGGGCGGCTGCGGGGGCGGCAGATAAATCGTCCGGGGTTATAGCCATGCGCAGTCGGGGCGCAAGGTGGGAAGGGCAGATATGTGCCTTGCTGGGTGGGCGGGGGGTGTGCCCGGCGCATGGGGCTGAAATCCGTGTCGCGGTTTGGGGGGGCGGACCAGCAGCCGTGCCTGCCTTGGGGCACAGACAGGGATCTGGGCCGAATTGGCGAAGGCGATGGCCTTCGCCACGCGATGCGGTTGCTACCTAGGCCGCCGGGCTTCAAAAGCCCGGCAGCGCCCGCCCCGCCACCGGCGGGCGCCGGCCTATCGGGGGCTTGGGCGGGACCGCTTCTGATGGAACCCGATCATGCGGGCAGGGGAAACATATATGTTTCCTGATCCCGCCCGTTCGACCGATGGTTTTTGCCCGCCCTGCCCCCGGCGGGCGTCGGCCTCTCGGAGACGAGAGTGGGACCGTTTCCGATGGCACCGCCACACGCGGGCGGGGAAGCGCGATGCGTTTCCTTGTGCCGCCCGTTGCCCGTGCCGCCTAACGCACCACCCGCAGCGCCATTGTCAGCGCCCGGTCCAGCGCTTGCAGAAATCGCGCCCGGTCCGCCTTGCCGAACATCGCGCCCCCGCCCTGATGGAAGGGGTCGGCCGCGCGGATGTCGGCCATCAGGTCGCGGGTCGCCAGCCGCGGCCCGATATTGGCAAGCGTCAGGGCCTCGCCGTCATGGCGCAGCACCTGCGCGCCGGCCTTGAGGCAGCGGTCGGCCAGCGGCAGGTCGCCCGTGACCACCACATCCCCCGGCCCGCATTGCTCGGCGATCCACTTGTCGGCCTCGTCCGGGCCTTCGGCCACGATCTTCAGGGTCACCAGCGGATTGGCGGGCATCCGCAGCCCGCCATTGCAGACCAGCACCATCGGCACCTTGAGGCGCGTCGCCACGCGCTCGGCCTCGGCCTTGACCGGGCAGGCGTCGGCGTCGATGAATAATCGTGTCACGGCATTCCTTTTTCAGCAGCAATGGACATTATGAACAGTCTTGAGCGCGAGATCCGGCGGCTTACCACGCCGATCAACGGACAATATCCACGCCCATGGATGACCGCGGACACCGACCCGGCGACGGTTGAGGTGTTCATCGTAGGGCGCAATCAGAAGAATGGGTATCCTGTGGATCAAGTGGGATCGCAGGATGACTATATCGACGCGCTCTTCAATCGTAACGGCCGGTCATGCCGGGGGCTCCATGACCGGATCGCAGGTTCACCGTCGCCAACCAGACGCAATTCCGATGCCTTGGTGGGCATCCTTGCCGGAAAGGGTGTAAGCCGCACTGTCGAGACGAACGTGATCTGCTACTCATCGCGGATGAGCGGCGATCTTGGCAGGGCCGAGCACAAGGGCGGGAAGCATCGCGGAAAGGAAATCTTCGCGGTTCTGCTTGAGTTGATCCGCCCTCGGGTCATCATCGCGCATGGATCGGCAACGCTTGATGACCTGTCGGATGTTCTGGATACCCCTCTGCCTGGTCCGCCGGGCAGCGCAGAGACCGTGATTTCCGCCGGCGTCGCGGGCGTTACGGTCTATCCGATCCCCAGCCTCGCCCCGCCTGCCAGCAACATGTGGCACAAGTGGCGGGGCGAGTATCTGGACAGGCTGGCGGACGATGTCGCCCGCACCCTGGCAGGGCCCGGGTGAGGCTGGTCAGTCGCGCAGCAATTCGTTGATCGAGGTCTTGGAGCGCGTCTGCGCGTCCACCCGCTTGACGATCACCGCGCAATAGAGGTTCACGCCGTTCTTCGACGGCATGGAGCCCGCGACGACCACCGATCCGGCGGGAACCTCGCCATACATGACCTCGCCCGTCTCGCGGTCCACGATCTTGGTGGACTGGCCGATGAACACGCCCATGCCCAGGACCGAGCCTTCGCGGACGATGCAACCCTCGACCACCTCGGAGCGCGCGCCGATGAAGCAGTTGTCCTCGATGATGGTGGGGCCGGCCTGCAGGGGCTCCAGCACGCCGCCGATGCCGACGCCGCCCGACAGGTGGACGTTTTTCCCGATCTGCGCGCAGGAACCCACCGTGGCCCAGGTATCGACCATCGTGCCCTCGCCCACATGGGCGCCCAGGTTCACGAAGGAGGGCATCAGCACCGCGCCCTTGCCGATGAAGGCGCTGCGACGCACGATGGCGCCCGGCACCGCGCGGAAACCGGCCGCGCGCCACTGATTGTCGCCCCAGCCTTCGAACTTGGTCGGCACCTTGTCCCACCAGTTCGACCCCTGCGGGCCGCCCGCCATCTCCTCCATGTCGTTGAGGCGGAAGGACAGGAGCACGGCCTTCTTCGCCCACTGGTTCACGTGCCAGTCGTTGCCGCGCTTCTCGGCCACGCGCAGGGCGCCGCTGTCAAGCTGGGCCAGGGTTTCCTCGACCGCCTCGCGCACGAAGCCGGTGGTGGCGCTGTCGATGTCGGCGCGGGCTTCCCACGCGGCCTCGATGGCGGTCTCAAGTGCTTGGGGGGCGTGCATCATGGGGGCCTTCTCCTGCGGCGGGTGGAAACTGGTTCACCGGGGCTATATGCCGGGGGCAAGGCCCGTGCAATCCAAGGCCGTGCAATCCGAGGATCCGATGAACGACGCGACCAAGACCGCCGAAGACCGCGCCTATCCCTTTCCCCACAGCGAGGAGGACGCGGCCCGCGAGAAGCAGATCCCCGACACGCCCCAGACCCGCGCCCCCGCCTACCGCCTGGCCTTCACCGACCGCGACTTCCTGCTGCGGGAAGAATTGCGCCCGGTCCGCCTGCAACTGGAGCTGCTGAAGCCGCAGATGCTGCTGGACGAGGCCGGGGTGGAATCCACCGTGGTGATGTTCGGCGGCGCGCGCATCCCGTCGCCGGAAAACGCGGGCCTGGCGCGGACGCCCACCTTGGCGAAGCTGTCGGCCTATTACGAGGAAGCGCGGCTCTTCGCGCAGGAAATGACCCGGCGCAGCCTGGAGACCGGCGGGCGCGAATTCGTCATCACCACCGGCGGCGGCCCTGGCGTGATGGAGGCGGGCAACCTGGGCGCGCACGAGGTCGGCGGCAAGTCCATCGGCCTTGGCATCGTGCTGCCGCACGAGCAGGCGCCGAACGTCTATGTGACGCCCGAGCTGTGCTTCAACTTCCACTATTTCGCGATCCGCAAGATGCATTTCCTGATGCGCGCGCGGGCGGTCACCATCTTCCCCGGCGGCTTCGGCACCTTGGACGAGACCTTCGAGGCCCTGACCCTGATCCAGACCGGCCGCATGGCCCGCGTGCCCTTCCTGATGTTCGGGCGCGAGTTCTGGGAGGGGATCATCAACTGGAAGGGCCTGGCCGAGGCCGGGACGATCTCGGACGAGGATCTGGACCTGTTCCGCTATGTCGAGACGGCGCGGGAGGCGGTGGAGATCATCGATGGGTGGGGGAAGGTGTAAACCCGTCATGCTGTCTAAGCACCTGTAGTCACACTATTCTTAAGGCTTTTCTTTGTCATCAGGCCTATACAAGTAGGCGGATTTATGCCTAACATCTACAATCAGAGGGTGTTGGGCTGACCCGGTTGTCACCACCTGGCTGCGTTGAACGATAGGGAAGACAAAGACTAACTTTGCAGATGTGGTTGAGGCATTGGCGGCGCGCTCCAAGATGGCAGAGCGTCAGGCGCTGACAGAAGAGGCAACCAAGACAGCTGTTGTAATGCCGTTTCTTCAAGCGCTTGGCTTTGATGTCTTCAATCTTGAAGAGGTCGTACCGGAATTCATCGCAGATGTCGGGGTAAAAAAAGGGGAAAAGGTCGACTTTGCCCTGAAGATAGATGGCACCATCGCCATGCTGGTGGAGGTTAAGCCAATATCTTGCAAACTAAGGGACACTCAATTTAGCCAACTTTTTCGATATTTTCACGTGACGGAAGCGCGGCTCGCGATTCTTACCAATGGTCGGGAAGCGTGGTTTTTTTCCGACACGGACGAGCCGAACAAGATGGATAAAAAACCATTTTTCACATTTGATTTCCAAAAGCACGATGCGGCGCAAGTGGAGGAGCTTGCAAGATTTCAAAAGGGACGTTTTGCTATTGATGCCATCATAGAAGCTGCATCCAATTTGAAGTATACCAGTGCGGCTGCCGCTTATCTGAAGAGGCAGATGGAGGAACCTGACGACGATTTCATTCGGCTTATCGGCCGGCAGATTCACGAGGGCTCGATAACCAAGTCTGTCGCAGAACAACTGAAGCCTGCAATCCAAGCCGCGTTGGATGATCTGGTGCGTGACCGCATTCAAGACCGTCTAAGTATTACGTTCCGCCCTGAAAGCGCCACACAGGTAAGCCCGGTGCCAGAGGAGCCCGCTAACGACAATGAGGTGTTCACCACAGACGAAGAGCGCGAAGGGTTCATGATCGTCCGTGCTATAGGTGCAAAAATCGTTCCTGTAGAACGTATTACAATGCGAGATTCAAAAAGCTATTGCGCAATCTTGATGGACGACAACAATCGGCGTCCAATCTGTCGGCTGTACTTCAACTCGGCAACGACCAAGAACCTCGGTCTTTTTGATGCCGAGAAGAAGGAGACGCGTATCAAAATTGCGTCCCCTGCCGATATTTATCAAAGCGCCGAGGCTATCGAAGCCGCTATCAGGGCTTATGCCTAACCCACCACCTCCGCCGCAATCTCCGCCCGGCTCTTCCGCCCCCGCTCGGTCGCCGACTTCAGCTGCCCGCAGGCGGCCATGATGTCCTCGCCCCTCGGCGTGCGGATCGGGCTGGCGTAACCGGCCTTGTAGATGATGTCCGCGAAGGCATAGATGCGGTTGTTGCTGGACCGCTTGTAGGGCGCGCCGGGCCATTCGTTGAAGGGGATCAGGTTGATCTTGGCGGGGATGCCGCGGATCAACTCCACCAGCCGGTGCGCGTCCTCGTCGCTGTCGTTCACGCCCGCCAGCATCACGTATTCGAACGTGATCCGCTCACTGTTCGACAGGCGGGGGTAGTCGCGCAGGGCGTCCAGAAGGGTGGCGATGTTCCAGCGCTTGTTGATCGGCACCAGGACGTTGCGGACCTCGTCGGTCGTGGCGTGGAAGCTGACGGCAAGCTGGCAGCCGATCTCCTCGGCCGTCCGCGCGATCTCGGGCACCACGCCGCTGGTAGACAGCGTGATGCGGCGGCGCGAGAGCGACAGCCCCTCGTTGTCCATGCAGACGCGCATGGCGTCGCGCACGGCGTCGAAATTATACAGCGGCTCGCCCATGCCCATCAGGACAATGTTGCTGACCAGCCGGGTTTCGTCCTTGGGCGCGCCGGGGACCGGCCATTCGCCCAGGTCGTCGCGGGCCAGCATCAACTGGCCGACGATTTCCCCGGCGGTCAGGTTGCGCACCAGCTTCTGCGTGCCGGTGTGGCAGAAGGAACAGGTCAGCGTGCAGCCGACCTGGCTGGAGACACACAGCGTACCACGCCCTTCCTCGGGGATATAGACGGTCTCGACCTCGTGGCCGCCGGCGATGCGGACCAGGTATTTGCGGGTGCCGTCGGCGCTGATCTGGCGGGTGACGATCTCGGGCAGGGTGATCTCGAACCTGTCAGCCAGCAGGGCGCGATAGTCCTTGGCCAAGTTCGACATCTGCGCGAAATCGCGCACGCCCCAGTGATAGATCCACTGCCAGACTTGTCCAACGCGCATCCTGGCCTGCTTTTCGGGCGTGCCCGCCGCGATCAGGGCATCGCGCAACTGGTCGCGCGTCAGCCCGACGATGTTCACCCGCCCGCTGTCCGGCAGCTTGCGGGGAAGGGTCAGGACATCCTGCGTGATGGGCGCGTTCATGGCAGATACCGGTCTGGGGGGCGAAAGACCCGCAGATAAGCGAAACGGGGCCGAAAATCAACCCGGCCCTGCTGCATCTTCTGTGTCCAAATATCCCACGGGGGTGCGGGGGTGTGAAACCCCCGCCGCTGCGTTTACTGGCAGCGCGACTTGGCCGTGTTCGTGGCCGCCGTGATGCCCGCCAGGCTGAAGGTGTCCTTGGTCACGGTGCCGCGCGACGACCGACCCGTGATGACCGCGTTCGACCCGCCGCGCAGGGCCGCGATCAGCTTCTGGTCCTCGGCCGCGCTGCCGGTCCAGGCGCTTTCGCCTTCGGTGAACAGGTTGAACTTGTTGCCGCCGATATCGACCTCGACCGTGCTGTCGGGGGCGAAGGGGTAGCCGCCGCTGAAGCTGACCTCGCCGTTCTGGCCGGGGCGATAGGCCACATACAGGCGGATGTCGCCGCGCGTCACCTCGCGCGGGGCGCCGTTCGCGTCGGTGTTCTGCGTGGCCTTGGGCGGCGAGACGGCCCAGCATTCCTTGGGGTTTTCCGCCGCGAAGACGGTCCAGTCGCCTTCGGTCGCGACGACATTGGTGGATTCCTGCGCCCCGGCGGCCCCCAGGCCCAGGGTCAGGGCTAGGGCGGCGGTCACGCCGCGCAGCGTGGTGTTGGTCATGCTCTGGCCTCCTGCCATAGGTTTCGCCACATCAGGGGGCGTTTTTCCCGATTGCCGTGGTCTTTTCAACCATCTGCGGTCACGATAGCCAAAATCATCGCGCGAGAAAGAGCGCAAGGCAGGAAATCGCGCAATTGTCAGGGGGGACAGGCGATGCGGTCAGCGGAACTGGTCGAATTGTGGCGCGGCGGGCAGCGCGAAAGCCTGCATTGCGGCGACGCCGTCATCTGCGACACCAAGGGCGTGGTCGAGGCCTGGGGGCGTCCGGGCGCCATCGTCTTTCCCCGGTCGTCCTGCAAGATGATCCAGGCGCTGCCCCTGGTCGAAAGCGGCGCGGCCGATGCAGCGGGGCTGTCCGACCGGCAACTGGCGCTGGCCTGCGCCAGCCACAGCGGGGCGCGGATGCATGTGGATGCGGTGGACCAGTGGCTGCGGGGGCTGGGCCTGGGCGAACCCGACCTGCGCTGCGGCTGCCACATGCCGCGCGACGCCGATGAAAACCGCCGCCTGACCTGCGGCGGCACGGCCCCCTGCCAGTTGCACAACAACTGTTCGGGCAAGCACGCAGGTTTCCTGACCTTGAGCCGGCACCTGCGTGGCGGGCCGGAATATGTGGAGCCCGGCCATCCCGTGCAGCAGGCCGTGAAGGCCGCCTTCGAGGAGGTGACGGGCGAGGTGAGCCCCGGTTACGGCATCGACGGTTGTTCGGCCCCGAACTGGTCCTGTTCGCTGGCGGGGCTGGGCCGGGCGATGGCCACCTTTGCCGATCCGGGCATCGACCGGCGGGGGCAGGCAATGCGGCGGCTGGTCGATGCGATGCGCGCCCATCCCGAGATGGTCGCCGGCGAGGGGCGGGCCTGCACGATCCTGATGCGGGCCATGGGCGGGCGCGTCGCCGCCAAGACCGGGGCCGAGGCGGTCTTCGTGGCGATCCTGCCCGACCAGGGCCTGGGCGTCGCGCTGAAGGTGACGGATGGAGGCACCCGCGCGGCCGAGGCGGCGATCACCGCGCTGCTGGTCCATCTGGGCGTGCTGGCGGAAAACGACCCGGCGGTGGGGCGCTTCCTGACCGACCCGATCCGCAACTGGCGCGGGCTGGTGACCGGAGAGATGCGGACCGCGCCGGGCTTTCCCGCCTAGATCATCTGCCAGATCAGCCGCAGCGCCAGCGCCGTCGAGGTGGCGACCAGCAGCGGCTTGATCAGCCGCGCGCCGATGTGGCTGGCCAGCCGCGATCCCAGGGCGGCGCCCGCGATCTGCGCCGCGCCCATGGTGATGCCAAGCCACCACAAGGGCTGGCCCACCAGCGCGAAGGCCAGGAGACCGCCCAGGTTCGAGGCGAAGTTCAGCATCTTGGTATGGGCGGTCGCCTTCAGCACGCCGTAACCGGCAAGCGCCACGAAGGCGATCATGTAGAACGACCCCGCCCCCGGTCCCAGCAGCCCGTCATAGAAGCCGACCAGCGGCACCGCCGTCAGCGCGAAGGCGCCGGGGGCCACGCGCTGCGCCCGGTCCCTGTCGTCCAGTCCCGGCTTCAGCGCGAAGAAGGCGGCGATGGCGATCAGGATCACCGGCAGGACCAGCCGCAGCTTGTCGGTCGGAAGATGGCTGACAAGGGCGGCGCCCAAGGCGCCTGCCACGCCCGCGATCAGCGCCGATCTCCACTGGCTGCGCAGGTCGACAAGGCCGCGCGCGGCATAGCTGACGGCTGCGGTTGCGGCGCCGAAGACGCCCTGGACCTTGTTCGTGGCAAGCGCCTGCGCGGGCGGGATCCCGGCCAGCATCAGCGCGGGGAGCGTGATCAGCCCGCCGCCGCCCGCGATGGAATCGATGAAGCCCGCCGCGAAACCGGCGGCGGCGAGGAGGGCGAAAAGCTCGAGGGACAGGTCCAGCATGAGGGGCGCCATGTGCCTTTGGCCGGGCTTTGTAAAGGAAAGGAAAGCCGGGGGTTTCACACCCCCGGTCCCCCGTGGGATATTTGCACCAAAGTGAAAGGGAGGGATCATGTTCGATCAACTGGCGCACCGGGTGGTGCAGGCGCCGATGGCGGGAACCTCGACGCCGGAACTGGCGGTGGCGGTCTGCAAGGCGGGGGGCCTGGGCTTCGTGGCGCTTGGCGCGCTGGATGCGGAAGGCGCGGGCAGCGCGATCCGCGTGGTGCGGCAGGGAACCGACCGGGTCTTCGGGGTCAACCTGTTCTGCCATGCGCCTGCGGTCCGCGATGCGGAGCGCGAGGCAGGCTGGATCGAAAGGCTGCGGCCCGAGTTCCAGCGATTCGGGGCAACGCCGCCCGCCACGCTGTCCGAAATCTATCCCAGCTTTCGGGGCAACGATGCCATGCTGTCGGTGCTGCTGGCGGAACGGCCTGCCATCGTCGGCTGCCATTTCGGCCTGCCGACCCCCGACCAGATCGCGGCCCTGAAGGGGGCGGGGTGCCTGTTGTGGGCCACCCCGACCTCGCTGGCCGAGGGGCAGGCGATCCGGGACGCCGGTTTCGACGCGATCGTGGCGCAAGGCTATGAGGCGGGCGGGCATCGCGGCATCTTCGACCCCGACGGGCCGGACGAACGGCTGGATCACGCGGCCTTGGTTCGGGCGCTGCTGCCGCTGGGCCTGCCGGTGGTCGCGGCCGGCGCGATCATGGACCGGGCGGCGGCCCGCGCGGCGGTGGAGGCAGGCGCGTCCGCCGTGCAATGCGGCACGGCCTTCCTGCGCGCGCCCGAGGCGGCGACTTCCGCCCCGCATCGCGCGGCGTTGTCAGGTGGGCGGACGGCGATGACGCGGGCGATCTCGGGGCGACCGGCGCGGTGCCTGGTCAACGACTTCACCGCCATCGACGATGGGGAGGCGGCGGACTACCCGCTGGCTTACGACATCGGCAAGGCGCTGAACGCCGCCGCCTTGGCGCAGGGCGACAGCGGATACGGCGCCTTCTGGGCCGGAACGGGGGCTGCGGCCAGCGTCGCGCGTCCGGCTGCGGAAACGGTGCTGGCGATCAGCCCGTGACGAAATCGCCGACCGAGTAGCCCTGCAGATACAGCAGCGCCGTCAGGTCGCCGTGGTTGATGCGGATGGGCGCCTGCGCCGCGACCGAGGGCTTGGCGTGCAGCGCCACCCCGGTCCCGGCCAACTGGATCATGCCCAGGTCATTCGCGCCGTCCCCCACGGCGATCACATCGGCGGGGGTCAGGCCGCGCGCGGCGGCGATCTCCTCAAGTGCCTCGACCTTCGCCTCTCGCCCCAGGATCGGCGTGCCGACATGGCCGGTCAGCAGGCCCCCTTCGGCCAGCAGGGTATTGGCGCGGTGTTCGTCGAAGCCCAGACGGTCGGCGATGGCCTCGGTAAAGGCGGTGAAGCCGCCCGAGACCAGCGCCGCATAACCGCCATGGGCGCGCATCGTCGCCACCAGTTCTGCCCCGCCCGAGGCCAGCGTGATGCGAGAGGCCAGCACATCCGCGATCACGCTGTCCTGCAGGCCCGCCAGCAGCGACACGCGCTCGGTCAGGGCGCCGTGGAAATCCAGGTCCCCGTTCATGGCGCGGGCGGTGATGTCGGCCACGCGGGGGCCGACGCCCGCGACATGGGCCAGCTCGTCGATGCATTCCTGCCCGATCATGGTGGAATCCATGTCGGCCAGAAGGATCGCCTTGCGCCGCCCTTGGGCGGGCTGAATCGCGAGGTCCAGCGTCTGTTGTTGGAACTCGGCCCAGGTGTCGTCAAAATCGGCGGGATGGGCCTCCACGTCGAACTCGGCCGCGACACCGGGATTGAGCCAGCGCAGCGGCCCGCCGTTCCAGCGGTCGGCCAGGCCTTGGGCCAGGACTTCGGTCAGGTTGGCGCGCAGGGGCGATGCGATCAGCGAAACGGTGAACATGGGCCAGGCCTCCTTTGGCGGCGGTCTAGGCCAAGGCGGCGGGTTGCGCCAGAGGCGGGCGGCGGATGCCCAGGAACGGGCCCTGGCCCGCCGCGTCGATGCGGGCGATGGCCTCGGGAATGGGTTCGATGATCACCGCCATGGCGAAGGCCGTCGCGTGGATCATCCGGTCGGGCCCCATCGCCAGGGCGACATGGCCCGGCCAGAACAGCAGGTCGCCGCGCCGGATGTCCTCCACCGCCGGGAAGGCGTCGCGCTGCAGGTCGCTGTCGCCGGGGCAGGCGATGTCGCAACCCGTCAGCGCCGCCTGGGCAAGGCCGGAACAGTCGATGCCAAAGCGGCTGTTGCCGCCCCAGAGATAGGGCGTGCCGAGCAGGCTTTCGGCGACCGGCACCGGATCGGCGGCGGGCCTGTCGCCGATATGCTGGACGGGGACGAAGCCGCCGCTGGCCAGCCGGGCAAAGCGCCCCTCGATCCCGGTGACGGACAGGCGCGCGCCGATGGACAAGCTGGCCTGTTCCCGCTGCTTTATGTCGGGCGCGGAATAGACATGGGTGGCGGGCGCCGTCACCCGGTGGGTGATGGGCGGCAGGTCAGTGCCCAAGGCAGCGGCGGGCAGCCAGCCGCAATAGCCGTCCAGATCCGCCTGGACGAAGCACCAGTCGCCGCGGGTCTCGATCACCGTGACATCGGCTCCGAAATTCACCTGCCGGTCGCGCCGCCCATCGGGCGCGGTCATCAGGTCGGCCAAGGGCGCGATCAGGCGGGCAGGGTGGCCCGGCGTATAGGCGGGCCGTTCGATCACGCCACACAGGGATTCCAGGGCGACGCGGTCGGTGGCGGGGGTCAGGCGGCGGTCCAGGGTCATGCGAGGATCCCGGGCAAGGCCGCCAGGATGGCGCGGGCGCCCTGGCCCAGGCCGCCCTTGGGGCGACCCGGCGCCAGCACGGGCTGCCAGCCATAGATGTCCATGTGGACATAGCGCCCGGCGCCTTCGGCAAAGCGGCGCAGGAACAGGGCCGCCGTGACCGACCCGGCCATGCCGCCCGAGGGGGCGTTGTCCAGATCGGCGATGGGCGGTTCGATCTGCGATTCGTAGCCGTCCCACAAGGGCATCCGCCACAGGGGATCGCGCACGGCCATCGCGGCGCGGGACAGCGCATCCGCCGTGGCATCGTCGTCGCAATAGAAGGGCGGCAGGTCGGGGCCAAGCGCCACCCGCGCCGCGCCCGTCAGCGTTGCCAGCGAGATCATCAGCTCGGGCTTCTCCTCGGCCCCGAGCGCCAAGGCATCGGCCAGGATCAGGCGGCCTTCGGCATCGGTGTTGTTCACCTCGACCGTCAGGCCCTTGCGGCTGGTCAGCACGTCGCCGGGCCGGAAGGAAGTGGCCGAGACGCTGTTTTCCACGACCGGCAGCAGCACCCGGATCTGCATCCGCTGGACCGCGCCGGTCGGCGCCAGCATCTTCAGCAGGCCAAGCGCGGTCGCGGCCCCGCCCATGTCCTTCTTCATCAGGGCCATCGAGGCCGGGGGCTTGATGTCCAGCCCGCCCGTATCGAAGCAGACACCCTTGCCGACGATGGTCAGGCGCGGGCCGGTCGTGCCCAGGCGGATGTCGATCAGCCGGGGCGCCTGTTCGGCGGCGCGGCCGACCGCGTGGATCATCGGCAGGTTGGCGTCCAGCAGATCGGGGCCGGCGGTGACGGTGATCGCGGCGCCGATCTCGCCCGCCAGGGCGCGGGCCGCGTCTTCCAGGTCAACCGGCCCCATGTCGTTTGCGGGCGTGTTGATGAGGTCGCGGGTCAGGAATTCGCCCGCCGCCTGCGCGCGGATGCGGGCGGCATCGACGCCTTCGGGGCAGGTGAACTGCGGGCCGTCATAGGCCGCGCCCTTGTAGCGGGTGAAGCGGTACTGGCCCAGCAGCAAGGCCAGCGCGGCTTCGTCCCGGTCAAGCCCGTCGGGCAGGATGGGGCGCCAGGTGCTGCCGCGCGGCAGGGCGGTCGCATGGGCCAGAACGAAGCGGTGGCGGCTGGCCTGCGCCCGGTCGCCAAGGCCCAGCAAGGCCCCCGCCACCTCGCCCGAGGGGTTGGGCAGCAGGCAGATCTCGCCCAGCTTGGCCGAAAAGCCGCTGGCGGCGGGCCAGGGGCCTGCCTGCTCGGCCAAGGGATCGCCCTTCCACACGGCCCAGAGCGGCAGGGCATCGGCGGTGTCGGGGGCGAAGTTGGGGGTCATGGGGGTGGTCCTTGTCTGTCCGCGCGCCAGACTACAACTTGCGGTCGGGCCCGCAAGCCTGGGTTGCGGGGGCAATCCCGGCTGTGCTGGCTTCTTTCTGGCGAAGGCCATCGCCTTCGCCACGTGACTCCATAGCCACCAACGCCGCCGGGCTTCAAAAGCCCGGCCAGCGCCCGACCCGGCGGGCGCTTCTCGCCCACCGGGTCGGGCGCTGGCCTCTCGTGGTCGCGGAATGGCAACGTCTCTGGCGGCACCCGGTCACGCGGGCGGGGAAACGCATGCGTTTCCTGGTCCGCCCGTGCTGAGTTTCCTGCCCTGGATCTTGATCCGTCCTATCCCAGCCCCGTCCGGTCCCAGATCGCCGTGAGCGAACGGTTCCCCACCCGCATCAGCCGGGCGTGGATGGCTCCGACCGCAACGGGGTCGCGCCTCTCCGTGCAAGCGCCCAGATCCATCGCCACGCCCGCCAGCGACAACAGCCCGATCTGCCAGGCCAGCCGCGCCAGCAGGTCGCACTGGCGCCCGGCCTCGGGCAGGTCGGCGTCGCGGATGGCGCGGTCGGCGGCCGTCAGCGCGCCCGCCAGTTGTTCCAAGGCCAGCCCGATGACGTTCTGCGCCGCCGTTTCGCCAAGCTCGGTCACGATGTCGCCCACGCGGCGGGAATCGACCCGAACCGGCTCGGAAACGGCCAATGCCGTGATCTGTGCCATCTGCCCTTACCTTTTTCCTTGCACGTCCAGTCCGGTCACCATGACCCCTTGCCGTGAAGAAAGGCTTGCCGCCGCCGGAAGAAATCGCTCGAATTTGTTTCAATCACGCCCTATCAACCGGCGGGACAAGAAAGGTGAGACATGCATAACATCCGTCCCCTGCCGCAATATCTGGTCGGCCGCTTCCATGGCTGGAAAGCCACGTCCTATTCCGAAAACAGCGCTTGGTACCGCCGCCTGGCCACCGACGGACAGCGCCCGCGCGCCATGGTGATTTCCTGCTGCGACAGCCGCGTCCACGTCACCAGCATCTTCGGCGCCGATTCGGGCGAGTTCTTCATCCACCGCAACATCGCCAACCTGGTGCCGCCCTATGCGCCTGACGGGTTGCAGCATGGCACGTCCGCTGCCGTGGAATACGCGGTGCAGGCGCTGAAGGTCGCGCATCTGATCGTGGTGGGCCACACAAGCTGCGGGGGCGTGGCGGGCTGCCATGCCATGTGTTCGGGCCGCGCGCCCGAGCTTGAGGAAAAGACCAGCTTCGTCGGCCGCTGGATGGATGTCCTGCGCCCCGGATATGACCGCGTGAAGGATCTGCCCGAGGACCAGCAGATCGCCGCCCTGGAACGCGAGGCCGTGCTGGTGTCGATCGAGAACCTGATGACCTTCCCCTTCGTGAAGGAGGCCGTCGAATCGGGGCAGATGACGATCCATGGCCTGGTCCACGACATCAGCGAAGGCACGCTGGTCCAGGCCATCGACGGCGGCAGGGCCTGGGTGGAGGTCTGATCCCGGCTGCGCCCGGCGCCGGTCAGGCGTCGGGCTTCCAGCGGATCACGCGCCACAGATACAGCGCGACGATGCCGATCACGACCGCCGTGGACAGCGGGTCGATCCAGTGTTCGACGCGTTCGTACTGGTCTTCCAGCAGATAGCCCGCAAGCGCCAGCCCCCCCGACCAGATGAAGCTGCCAAGCCCGGTATAGAGCAGGAACTGCCCCTGCGGCATCCGCTCGATCCCGGCGGGGATCGAGATCAGCGTGCGCACCGTGGGGATGAAGCGGCCGAAGAACACGATCTTGCGGCCATGGCGGCGGAACCAGCCCTCGGCCGCCTCGAATTCGGACGGGGTCAGGGTCAGCCAGCGGCCGTGGCTTGCGATCAGGCGGCGCATCCGGTGGGCGCCAAAGGCGCGGCCGACCAGATACCACAGCCAGGCCCCCGCCAGCGAGCCCAGGCCCCCGGCCAGGATCGCCAGCCACAGGGGCGTGCCGCCGCGCGCGGCGTTGAAGCCCGCCAGCGGCATGATGAGTTCGGACGGGATCGGCGGGAAGACGTTTTCCAGAAGCATGAGGGCGGCGATCGCCACCGCCCCGCCGCTGTCCAGAAAGCCGGCGATCCAGTCGAACACCCGCTCAGCCCTTTTTCAGGACGCGGTTGCCCAGCAGTTCGGCGATCTGCACGGCGTTCAGCGCCGCGCCCTTGCGCAGGTTGTCGCTGACGCACCACAGGTTCAGGCCGTTTTCAACGGTCACATCCTGGCGGATGCGGCTGACGAAGGTGGCGAAATCGCCCACGCATTCGACCGGCGTGGTGTAGCCGCCCGGCTCGCGCTTGTCCACGACCAGGATGCCCGGCGCCTCGCGCAGGATGTCGCGGGCCTCGTCCTCGTCCAGGAAATCCTCGAACTCGATGTTGATGGATTCGGAATGGCCGACGAAGACCGGTACGCGCACGCAGGTCGCCGTGACCTTGATGGCGGGGTCGAGGATCTTCTTCGTCTCGGCCGTCATCTTCCATTCTTCCTTGGTATCGCCGCTGTCCAGGAAGACGTCGATCTGCGGGATCACGTTGAAGGCGATCTGCTTCTGGAACTTCTTGGCCGCGACTTCCTGACCCGGCACATACATGCCCTTGGTCTGGTCCCACAGCTCGTCCATGCCCTCCTTCCCGGCGCCCGAGACGGACTGATAGGTGGACACGACGACGCGCTTGATGCGCGCGCGGTCATGCAGCGGCTTCAGCGCCACCACCATCTGCGCGGTCGAGCAGTTGGGGTTCGCGATGATCATCTTGTTCTTGTAATCGTGGATCGCATCCGGGTTCACCTCCGGCACGATCAGCGGGATCTCGGGGTCGTAGCGGTAGAGCGAGGAGTTGTCGATCACCACGCAGCCCGCAGCCGCAGCGCGCGGGGCATGAAGCTTGGTCGCGTCCGAGCCGATGGCGAAGAGCGCGATGTCCCAGCCGGTGAAGTCGAACTGCTCGATATCCTTCACCTTGAGGGTCTTGTCGCCAAAGCTGACCTCGGTGCCCTGCGACCGGCGCGAGGCCAGCGCGGCAATCTCGTCCACGGGGAACTGGCGTTCCTCCAGGATGTTCAGCATTTCGCGGCCCACGTTCCCGGTGGCGCCGGCGATGACGACTTTGTAGCCCATCTCCTTGGGACTCCTTTTCTGGCGGTCGTGTGCGTTTAGCGCAACCAGGGCTGCAAGGGAAGGGGGAGGGCCTCAGGCCAGGCGCAGCCGCCCGTCCGTCCGGCTCCGATCCTCCACCCAGGCGGCCTCGGCCCCGAAGTCATGCGGCACCTGGTCGGCGGTGCGGCGGCCAGACAGGCTCTGGCTGGCGAAGAAGTCGAAGCCGTAGAGCGTGAGGCTGGACAGGGGCGCGCGCAGCAGCAGGTCGATCATCATCGCCCCCGTGGTGGGCGGCGCGGCAAGGCGGTCCTTCAGCGCGCGGTAATCTTCCAGCGGATGCAGATAGAAGCCGGGGCTGGTGGCCGTTTGCCAGTCCAGCCGCTTGCGCTTGGGCGACATCCACAACAGGCGCGCGGGCGACAGGCGGGCGCGGTCCTGATCGGGCAGCCGCACGGCCAGCGCCAGCCAGTCGGTGCGCGTGCCGTGGCTTTCCGGCGCGGGCATGGGCGCGCGGTTGATGCGGATCACCAGGTCGGCGGCGTCGATGGCCGCGCCCTGGCGTCCTTCGGCCAGCGAGCGGGCATTGCCGATCAGGGCGAGCGCCTTGCCCTCCAGATCCGCCAGCAGGTTGCCTTGCGGGACGGAAAGGGATTGCAGCGCGGGTTCATCGCGCAGCAGTCGGGCGGTGTAAAATTGCAGCTTGTTCATGGCCGGGCCAGCAGGTCTTGATAGATCGCGACCAGGGCGCGGGCCTCGCCTTCGATGGCGTGGTTCGTCGCCACATGATCGCGGGCGGCCCGGCCTGCGGCCTCGCGTGCGGCGTCATCGTCCAGCCAGCGGCGCAGGCCCCCGGTCAGCGCGTCGAGATCGTCGGGGGGCACAAGGCTGCCGGTGACGCCGTCGCGGATCAGCGTCTCGTAGGCGCCGACGCGGGCGGCCACGGTGGGCACGCCGCAGGCCATGGCCTCCAGCGGGGTCAGGCCGAAACCCTCCCATCGGGCGGGGGCGGCGAACAGGTCCAGCGCCTGGTAATGGCGCACCACCTGGTCCCAGGGTAACTCGCCCAGGAAGCGGATGCGGTCCTGCAAGCCCGCCGCGCGGATCTCGGCCAGCAACCCGTCGGCGAAGGCGCGGTTGTCGGGGGTGATGCGGCCCGTGAAGACGATCTGGGCGCGCGGGCGATCCGGCAGCAGCCGCAGCCCGGCGCGGACCAGCAGATCGACGCCCTTCTGCGCGCGCACCCGGCCGAAGCAGCCGATCAGCACGGCGTCGGGATCAAGCCCAAGCTCGCGGCGCAGCGCAGCCTTGTCGGTGGGGGGGTGGAAGATCGCCGTGTCCACCCCGTGCATCACCACCGTGGCGGGGCGGTCCAGATAGCTGGCGGCCTTCTCCGAGGTCGCGACAAGCGCGTCCTGCTGGCGGATCAGCCATTTGGTGAATCCGGTATGGCGGCGCTGCGCGGCGGAGGTGAACAGCAGCCGGTATCTGCGCCGCAACACCCGCCGTAGGATCAGTCCCAGCGCCATTTCCGTGTTGCGCCGCGCGTGCCACACCCGCCAGCGGTCGCGCGGCATCAGGGCGGCGCGCCACAGCGGGACATGCGGCACCTGGGGCGGCAGGCCGGGGCCGGTCGCGCGGATCGCGATCATCCGCGCCTGCACCGGGATCAGCCGGACCACGGTGGCGGTGACGCCCGACAATCGGCGCTTGAGGTTCGGGGCAATGACCAGGGGATCAGGCATGACGCTTCTCGGCGCTGAACAGATAGAACGGCAGACCTATAGCCAAGGGCACCAGGAAGAACAGGAAGATCTGGCTGTAGGCCTGGGCGGGCGGATGGCTGTCCGAAGCGGAGAGATAGACCGGGCGGGACAGGAACTGCATGATCCCCACGCCCGAGATCGAGACCATGTTCATGAAGGTGATCCCCCGCCCGACCAGGTGATGGGGCAGGAAAGCGCGGCCATGCGACATGATCAGGGAATAGGAGCTGTCCGAGATGCAGACCATCACCAGCAGCACCGCCGACAGCCAGAGGCTGCCGCCCGATCCCAGCCACAGCCCCGCCAGCACGGCGCAGAGCAGCAGCGTAGTGGCGACCGAGGTGCGCTTGTCCGACCCCATCAGGCGCACGATCCGGCCCAGCGACAGGTTCGCCGCGACCATCGCCAGCCCCATGCCCAGCGTCACCCAGCCGATCAGGTTGTCGCTGGCGCCGTAAACCTCGGACAGGAAGGGACCGGCCCAGAGGCCGCGGATGCAGGCGGATGCGGCATAGGTCACGCCCAGCAGCGGCAGGATCAGCCGCAGTTCCCGCACGGCCAGCAGGTCGCGCAGCCGCGCCGGGCGCTGTTGGCCCGCGGGCTTGTCGGGATTGCGGACCAGGGCCAGGATCGCCAGCGACACGGCCAGGGTGACAAGCGCCAGCCCCGCCAGCGCGGCGCGCCAGCCGACCCCGTCGATCACCCAGACCAGCGGCGCGGCCCCCAGCATGTTGCCCAGCGATCCGATGCCCACCACCGTGCCGCCCGCAGCACTCATCGAGGCGGCGGGCAGGGTGCGGGCGAAGATGAAGAAGCTGCCCATCATCACCGGCGCGCAGCCGATGCCCAGCAGCGCCATGGCGACATGGATGTGCCAGGGCGCCTGGGCCAGCGCAAAGACCAGCGCGCCGCCGCAACCGCCAAGGCCCAGCAGCGCCGCCACCGTCTCGCGCGGGCCGAAGCGGTCGAGCGCCCATCCGACGGGGATCTGCACGGCGGCGAAGGCGATGTACCAGAGCCCCGAGGACAGCGCGAGATCGGCCGGTCCCGCCCCCAGTTCCGCCCCCAGCGTCGGCGACAGCACCGCCAGGAAGGCACGATAGAACTGGCTGAGCGTATAGCCAAGGACAAGGGACATCAGTCCCGGTGACAGGATCCAGCGCATTCCACCCCTCCGTTGCGGCGGAGGCTGCGCCAAGGCCGCGCCGGGCGCAAGGCGTCGCAGGAATGCAGGCCAACTTGACCAGCCCATGACGGGGGGCTAGCACCGGACCCGATGCCGTCCAATGACCCGGAGGAACCATGTCCGACAGCTATTCCCTGCTTATCCTTCCCGGCGACGGGATCGGCCCCGAGGTCATGGCCGAGGTGGTCAAGGTCATCGACTGGTTTCAGTCCAATCGCGGCATGTCCTTCGACGTGAGCCACGGACTGGTCGGCGGATCGTCATACGACACCCATGGCACGCCCCTGACGGACGAGACGATGGCCCAGGCGCAGGCGGTGGATGCGGTGCTGCTGGGCGCGGTCGGCGGGCCGAAATACGACAGCCTCGATTTCAGCGTGAAGCCCGAACGCGGCCTGCTGCGGCTGCGCAAGGAGATGGACCTGTATGCCAACCTGCGCCCCGCGCAATGCTTCGACGCGCTGGCGGATTTTTCGTCGCTGAAGCGCGAGGTGGTCGCGGGCCTGGACATCCTGATCGTGCGCGAACTGACCTCGGGCGTCTATTTCGGCGAGCCGCGCGGCATCCATGCCGACGGCAACAACCCGGACAATGAGGGCGGCCGCGTGGGCATCAACACCCAGCGCTACACCAGCGGAGAGATCCGGCGCGTGGCGCGGTCGGCGTTCGAGCTGGCGCGGCGGCGGTCGAACCGGGTCTGTTCCATGGAAAAGGCCAATGTGATGGAATCCGGCATCCTCTGGCGCGAGGAGGTGCAGTGGGTCCATGACAACGAATACCCGGACGTGGAACTGACCCACATGTATGCCGACAACGGCGCGATGCAGCTTGTCCGCAAGCCGCAGCAGTTCGACGTGATCGTGACCGACAACCTGTTCGGCGACCTGCTGTCGGACGCCGCCGCGATGCTGACCGGGTCGCTGGGGATGCTGCCTTCCGCCAGCCTGGGTGCGCCCATGGCGAACGGGCGGCCCAAGGCGCTTTACGAACCCGTGCATGGGTCCGCCCCCGACATCGCCGGGCAGGGCAAGGCCAATCCCATTGCCTGCATCCTGTCCTTCGCCATGGCGCTGCGCTATTCCTTCGACCAGGGCGATGCGGCGGCGGATCTGGAACGCGCTGTGGAACGGGTGCTGGCCGACGGCGTGCGCACCGCCGACCTGATGGGCCCCGAGGGCGGCACCCCGGTTTCCACCTCCCAGATGGGCGACCGCATCATCGCCGCGCTGTCGCAAGGCTGACATGGAGGCCGCGTCGAACGTCCGCGGCGCGGCCCTGGCCCTTCTGGCTATGGGTCTCTACGCGACGCATGACGTGGTCATCAAGACGCTGGGGGCGCAGTACCCGGCGCTGCAGGTGCTGTTCTTTTCCTCGCTGCTGTCCTTCCCGCTGGTGATGCTGGTCATCATGCGCGACCCCACGCCCGGCACCCTGCGCCCGGCCAATCCCGGCTGGGTGGCGCTGCGCACCGTCGTGGGGGTCGTGGCGGGGATGGGCAGCTTCTTCGCCTTTTCCCGGCTGCCGCTGGCGCAGGTCTATTCGATCCTGTTCGCGGCGCCCCTGCTGGTCACGATCCTGTCGATCCCGATCCTGGGCGAAAGGGTGGGCCTGCACCGCTGGGCCGCGGTGGTGATCGGCCTGATCGGCGTGCTGGTCGTGCTGCGCCCCGGTGCGCAGCCGCTGGATCTGGGCCATGCGGCCGCGCTGGCTTCGGCCGTGGGGTCGGCGACGACCGCCGTGATCCTGCGCAAGCTGGGGCGCAGCGAGCGCCCGCTGGTCCTGCTGATGTGGCCGATGCTGGGCAACTTCCTGGCCACCGGCGCATCGCTGGCGCTGGATTACCGCCCGATGGAACTGCCGCATCTGGCGCTTGCCGGACTGATCGCCTGCCTGGGGCTGGTGGCGGGCTTCCTGCTGATCCTGGCCTACCGCGCCGGAGAGGCGGCCATCGTCGCGCCCATGCAGTATTCGCAGATTCTGTGGGCCACCGCCTATGGCTGGATCTTCTTTGGCGAGATGCTGGACATGCCGACCCTGCTGGGCGCCACGGTCATCATCGCCTCGGGCATCTATATCGTCTGGCGCGAAGGGCGGGGCGGCAATTCCGCCAACCGCCCGGTGATCGCGTCCCGCATCCGCGCCGAGACGGTGACGGCGCCCCGCACCTCGCTTTTGCAAAGAATATGGCCGCCGCGCGCCTGACGGGGCTTGCAATCGGGCGCGCCCCGCGCTACCTGCCCCACCGACGGTCGGAGCGTAGCGCAGCCTGGTAGCGCACCTGCTTCGGGAGCAGGGGGTCGGAGGTTCGAATCCTCTCGCTCCGACCAGTTGAAACTTGATAAGAGGCAGATAGTTCTGCCTTTCTTATCGCGGAAGTTGCCTTTTAAAGAGGCTTATCCTCCCCCAAAGCGTTGAAATATATCAGCATAGTGCCACGCTCACCTTACGTGTACTCAGAAAGCTTGAGTAAGTACGACTATCGGTGTTGACGACAATAAGGCGCGTCGCGATACGGCAGGGGCGGGGGCGAGCGCCCCTAGCGGGCGCTGGTTTGCCTGCTGCAATCAATCTCTCGAAGCTGCAGCGCATAGCGGCTAACCCTAGAGCATGTTCACGCCGTATCACAGCAAATACGCCGCATATGACCTAACGAAGCTGGCACCGCCCGGCTCAGATGATCAGTTGTCGATGTCATTGTTTGACGCCTCGGTGGACCTGAACCCCCATCAGATTGAGGCCGCGATGTTCGCGCTTCAATCACCGCTTGCAGAAGGTGCGATCCTCGCGGATGAGGTTGGCCTCGGCAAAACCATCGAGGCAGGTATTGTCCTTTGCCAGAAATGGGCCGAACGCAAACGAAAACTAATCGTTATCTGCCCAGCGGCCATTCGGCAGCAGTGGGCCGCAGAACTGACCAACAAGTTCAATCTGCCTGCAGTCGTTATTGACGCTCGCACCTATCGCCAAATGAAGGCGAATGGGATTCCCTTCCCCTTGTCACAGAAGCGGATTGTCGTGCTGTCCTACCATTATGCTGCCAAGCTCCAGGACGAACTGCGGCAAGTCGATTGGGATCTAGTTGTCATTGATGAAGCCCATAAGCTCCGGAACGCATACCGTCCGAGCAACCGCATAGGGCAAGCTCTGCAATGGGCGGTAGAAGGTCGGAAGAAGCTCTTGCTGACGGCTACCCCCCTCCAGAACAGTCTGATGGAGATCTTCGGGCTTACGAACTTCATTGATCCCAACATCTTCGGCGATGCCAGCAGCTTCCGGTCCAAATATGTGAATGCGGGTGGCGATCTGCCCGATCTGCGCGCAAGGCTTTCAGATTTCTGCAAGCGCACGCTACGGAAGCAGGTTCTGGAGTACGTAAAATATACCCAACGCCGGGCCATCACGCAGCCATTCTCCCCAGCGGAGAATGAGCAGGCGCTGTATGACGGCATTACGCGTTTCCTTCAAAGAGAGGACACTTATGCCATACCCTCTCAACAGCGCCATCTCACCGTCCTGATCCTTCGAAAGCTTCTCGCATCATCATCACAGGCGATTGCAGGAACGCTGGAGACCCTCCGCGCCCGCCTGGTGGCCCTGCAGAAGAGGGAACCGGTAAAGGATGATCTGGCAGAGGTGATTTCTTTCGAGAACGAACTCGAGGAAGAAGTTCTCGACGAATGGGGTGACGAGGACAGGCCTGACACTGCGGGGCTCGAGCAAATCGACTTCGCAAAACTCTGCCGGGAAATCGACGATATTTCCTGCCTAATCCAGCTTGCGCATTCAATCCACACAGATACCAAGTCCAAAGCGCTCCTAAAGGCTCTCAAAATAGGCTTCTCGGAGCAGGAGCGGATGGAAGCACTGCGAAAAGCCCTGATCTTCACCGAGTCGCGGCGCACCCAAGACTATCTCCGCGATTTTCTTGAGCGTAACGGTTACGCCAACCAGGTTGTCACCTTCAGCGGCACCAATTCCGACCGCAAGGCACAGGATATCTACGAGCGCTGGCTCGCTGATCCCAAGAGTGAAGAGCAAGTTACCGGATCGCGCGCCATCGATGTGCGTGCTGCATTGATCGAAGAATTCCGCGACCACGCCTTGGTCATGATCGCCACGGAAGCGGCTGCCGAGGGTGTCAACCTGCAATTCTGCTCGCAGGTCATCAACTACGACCTTCCGTGGAACCCACAGAAGATCGAACAGCGCATCGGCCGCTGCCATCGATATGGGCAGACACATGACGTGATCGTCGTAAACTTCCTGAACGAACGCAACGATGCCGATAAACGGGTTCACGCCCTCCTGACCGAGAAGTTTAATCTGTTCGACGGCGTTTTTGGGGCTTCGGACGAGGTTTTGGGAACGATCGAGTCCGGCGTCGACTTTGAAAGGCGCATCTTGGCGATCTACCAAGACTGCCGCACTCCGGAGGCCATCGCCGCCGCGTTTGACGAACTGCAAACCCAGCTTGAGGAGCAGATCCGCAGCCGGATGGAGGATACAAGGCGGGCGCTGCTGGAGAACTTCGACGAGGATGTCCACGCCCGCCTGAAGCTGCGCCTCGCTGACGCCCGCGAACAGCTGGATCGTGTCGGCCGCCGGTTTTGGGATCTGACCGCCGCTATCCTCGCTGGCAGGGCCAAATTTGACGAACCCAACCTGGCCTTCGACCTCCTGGCCCCGCCGACCCGCGACCTACGAGCGGGCCGTTATCACTTGATCTCGCGGAACTCCGCCGCAGACCCGGCTATGAACGAACACGGCTATTTCCTCTACCGGCTGTCGCACCCTCTGGGCGAGCATGTCATTGAAACGGCAAAGGCTGCCGACACGCCGGTGGCCGAATTGCAGTTCGATGTGACCAATCACACTACACGCGTGGCCATCGTCGAGGCGCTGAAAGGGCGGCGCGGCTGGCTGACGCTGCGCAAACTTGCGGTGACGACCTTCGAGACCGAGGAATACCTGCTGTTCTCGGGCATCGACGACAATGGTCGCTCCATCGATCACGAGGCCTGCGTCAAGCTGTTCTCGGTCTGCGCTGATGTTTACCCAAGCGAACAGCCTGCCCCCGCCATCGCCGACCAGCTTCAGGCCGAGGCAGAGCAGCATGTCAAAGCCACGCTGAGCCGCTCCCTCGATACCAACAACAAGCACTTTGCCGCCGCCCGCGACCGGCTGGAACGCTGGGCGGAGGACAAGATCTACGCGGCCGAGAAGGCGCTGAAGGACACTAAAGAACAGATCAAGGGGGTGCGTCGCGAGGCGCGGGCGGCCACTACCCTCGAGGAAGAGGCCGCCATCCAAGCCAAGCTGCAGGAACTGGAACGGCGTCAGCGCAAGCAGCGGCAGGAAATCTTCAACCAGGAGGACGAGGTCGCCGACAAGCGGGATGAGCTGGTCGGCGACCTGCAAAAGCGCCTCAGCCGCGGCCACACGGTCGAAACCCTGTTTACGATCCGCTGGTCGGTCGTGTAATCGGGGCAGTTAACATCAAGGAAAACAAGAACAATGAGCAATTTTGACGTCCTCGTTGCCAAGCTGCGCGAAATCTTCCAGATTGACCGGCCTGACCTCGATTTTGGCGTCTACCGCATTCTCAGGGCCCGCGCGGGCGAGATTGAGGATTATCTGTCCAAGCGCCTGAAAGCGCGGGTGGCCGAGGCGCTGGCCGCCGGGGCTGCGGCCAATACCGAGGCGCTGAAAACTGCCATCGCCAAGGCACGCGACGCGGCGGAAGCCGCCGGTTATGATCCTGACAAGGCTCCAAAGGTTCTGAGCCTTCAGAAAGAGCTTGCCGCCGCCAGCGCGCGCGCGTCCGAGCATGAGAACCAAGTCTTTTCGCACCTGTTGACCTTCTTTTCGCGTTACTGGGACAGGGGCGATTTCATCAGCCAGCGCCGCTACAAGGGCGACACCTATGCCATCCCCTATTCTGGGGAAGAGGTTGTTCTGCACTGGGCGAACCGTGACCAATATTACACCAAGTCGAGCGAGGCCTTTTCAAACTTCAGCTTCAAGCTCGATGATGGCCGCGCCGTCCACTTCCGCCTTGTCGCTGCCGACACGGCCAAGGACAACCGCAAGGACAACGACAAGGAACGCCGCTTCGTACTGGCCAAGGCCCGCACTCTCACCCGCACGGATGAGGATGGCGAGACCTATGAGGAAACGATCCAGCCTGTGGCCGAGGAAGACGGCGCGCTTGTGATCCGCTTCGACTATGTTCCACAGCCGAAGGGCACGAAGCAAGAGGCGTTGGTTGACCAGGCCGTGACGGCGATCCTAGGTGATGAGGCGGTCAAGGCTCGGTGGCTTGCGCTGACCAATCGCGCGCCCACGGACAAGAAGCCGAACCGCACGCTGCTGGAAAAGCACCTGACAACCTACACCCAGAAAAACACCGCCGACTACTTCATCCACAAGGACCTGGGCGGCTTCCTGCGGCGGGAACTGGATTTCTACATCAAGAACGAGGTGATGAACCTCGACGATGTGCAGGGGGCGGAAGCCTTTGCCGCCATCGAAAAGAGCCTGCGGATGATCCAGTGCCTGCGTGCCATCGCGCTGGACCTGGTCACCTTTCTGGCCAGCATCGAGAATTTTCAGAAGAAGCTGTGGTTGAAGAAGAAATTCGTGGTCGCGGCGCACTACTGTGTGACCTTGGATAGGGTGCCGCAGGAGCTTTACCCAGCCATCGTGGCGAACCCCGCGCAATGGGGGCAGTGGAATGATCTGGGCATGCGGGGCACTGCGGCGCCGGGCACGGTGGAAGATCTGAAGGGCGCGCCCTTCCTGATGGTGGACACCGCGCTATTCGATGCGGGGTTCCGGGCCGATCTGCTGAAGGCGATCCCCGACCTGGATGCCAGCCTCGACGGGCTGCTGGTGCATGGGGATAACTTTCAAGCGCTTACGCTGCTCAAGGAAACGCACTCTCAAAAAGTTAATTGTGTCTACATTGACCCGCCATACAACGCTCAATCTTCAGAGATCAATTACAAAAACAGCTACAGGAACTCCAGCTGGCTATCTCTGATGGAGAATCGTCTTCTAAAAGGTCGACAAGTTTCCGGCAGTGATGCCGTTACTATAATTGCCATTGACGAGGTTGAGCAGGAGTATCTTGGCGTTCTCCTTGATACCTGCTTTGCGGACATGGCACACGACTGCATTACCATCGTAACCAACCCATCAGGGCAACAAGGCGATAATTTTTCGGCTGTTCACGATTATGCCTACTTCGTACACCCTCAACCTGGGCGCTACATCGCTGAGCAACATAGAGAAGATCCAGCCGACTGGGATGAGAGAAACTTTCGCGACGTAACAGGTGATGACTCACTGCGAAAATCTGGAAAGAACTGCTTCTACCCAATCATAGTTAAAGATGGGTCGGTGATTGGCTTCGGCGAAGTTTCCCCCGAAGAATACCATCCCCAAGTCAATGAACCGGGGGCAGATGGAACCATTCTTGTGTATCCCGTTGATCCAGAGGATATCGAGCGCAAATGGAGGTTCGCGCGCCATACCGTCGAACAAATCAAAGATGAACTGAAAGTGCATTGGTTGAAGAAGCGTGGAGTTTGGGACATAAAGCGCCTCAAGAAGCGCTTTAACTTCAAAACAGTTTGGTCCGGTGCAAGGTATTCTGCCAACAATCATGGAACGCAACTGCTGAATCATATCGTGCCCAACGCCGAGACCAAGTACCCGAAAAGCCTTTATACAGTGGTTGACTCCTTAAGCGCTGGTCTAAACGGAAATCGGAATGGCCTGGTGCTCGATTACTTCTGTGGGTCTGGAACAACTGCGCACGCAACAATCACCTTGAACAGAGATGATTCAGGCCATAGAAAATATATTTTAGCCGAACAAGGCGCGTATGTGTATTCAGTCGTCATTCCGAGGATCAAGAAAGTCGTCTATTCTTCGGACTGGAAGGACGGCAAACCCACTGCTCCCGAAACTGGCATCAGCCATGCCTTTAAGGTGCTCAAGATCGAGGGCTATGAGGACACGCTGAACAACCTCGACCTGAAACGGTCGGACGCGCAGGCCAGCCTTCTCGACGGGTTCAGCGCGGAAAAGCGCGACGATTACCTGATGCGCTACATGCTGGATGTCGAGGCGAAGGGATCGTTGCTGTCCGTGTCAGACTTCCGCAAGCCCTTCGACTACACGCTCAAGGTCGCCGTCGACAGCGCCGGTGCCTGGGAGGAACGCCGCGTCGATCTGGTCGAAACCTTCAATTACCTGATCGGTTTGACCGTCCGCCACATCGACATCCAGCACAGCCGCGGCTTCGTCACGGTCGAAGGCTGGCTGCCCACGGGCGAGAAGACCCTGATCCTGTGGCGCGACTGCGAAAAGATCGGCTACGAGAAGCTGACGCGCCTCTGCGACAAGCTGGCGATCAACCCGGCCGACAGCGAATTCGACGTGGTCTACATCAACGGCGACCACAACATCCCCTCGGTGGTGGAAACGACTGAGGAGGAAGGCAGCGTCATCAAGAAGCTGATGCTGCGCCAGATCGAACCCGCCTTCCTGGACGCCATGTTCAACGTGGATGACGTCTGATGGCACGGATCCCGAAGAAGAAGCGGACCTTCCATCAGGAGCTGGTGCTTAACCGCTGGATGCTGAGCCATTTCCACGGGGATGGCCTGATGACGCTGAAGTCTCGCTTAGGCGAAGACCGGCATGAAGGCATCGACGACGACGGCCAGACCAAGTTCTTCCACGAGCTGACGCGCAACCTGTTCAACATGGACCGGGTCAGTCAGTCGGAATTGCGTCAGTACGACGAGAACATCGTCAGGCATTGGAAAAAGATCACCCATCACCGCAATGCGGTAACGGGTGAAATCCTAACGATGAAGTATTTCCAGTACCTGTCGCTCTTGTTCACCGAGATCTACCTCGACTGGTATTTCAACCGGCGGCAGGAGCTGCTGGACGGGCTGAACGCCCAGATGGCGGAGTATCGGAACGAGGACGGCGCCGAGGCGTTTAAGGATTACAGTGCCGACGACCTGAACAAGCTGGCCTTCTGGAACGCGACCGGCAGCGGCAAGACGCTGATCCTGCACGTCAACATCTTGCAGTACCTGCACTACTTCCAGGCAGGGAATGCCCACCTGTTCCCCGACCGGATCATCCTGCTGACCCCGAACGAGGGTCTGTCCCGCCAGCATCTGGAGGAGTTCCGCGAGTCTGGCATCAACGCCCATATGTTCGACAAGAACCAGACCGGGTCGCTGTTCAAAGGCTGGGTGGACGTGATCGAGGTCACGAAGCTGGCGGATGAGATGGGCGACAAGACCGTCGCCACCGGCGCCTTCGAGGGCAACAACTTGGTGCTAGTCGACGAAGGCCACCGCGGCACCGGCAGCGCGGGCGGCGTCTGGATGGCACGGCGCGCGGCGCTGGTGAAGGGCGGCTTTGCCTTCGAGTATAGCGCGACCTTCAGCCAGTCCGTCGCCAAGGGATCGACCGTTGCCAAGGCTGAAGATGACATCCTGAAGGCCAAGGCCAAGCGCTTGTTCGACAAGACACTGAAGCAGCTCGACCAGACGGAACGCGCGCAGTTGCAGCTGACGACCGAGGATCACGCCCGCGCCCGGATCGACGGCATCCGCGAAGCCTACGCCAAGGCGGTGCTGATCGACTACAGCTACAAGTACTTCTACGCCGACGGGTACGGGAAGGAATCCCTGATCCTGAACCTAGACGACAAGGGTTATGACAAGCACGGCGACCTGTATTTCACGGCCTGCCTGCTCAGCTTCTACCAGCAGCTCTGGCTGTGGGACACGCACCGCGACAAGATCAGGGATTTCAATGTCGAGAAGCCCCTGTGGGTCTTCGTGGGCAACACGGTGGCCGGTGAGGACAGCGACATCCTCGAGGTCATCAAGTTCCTCGCCTGGTTCCTGAACCATCCGAGCGAGGCAACTGCCTGGATAGCCGACCTCGTCGCCGACAAGGCGCGCCTGCTGGACCCGAAGGGTAACGATATCTTCTCTGGGCGCTTCACGCCCCTGATGCAGCGCGATGCGGCTGCGATCTACGACGACATCTTGAAACGGCTGTTCAACGCGGACGCCCGGCAGCGGCTCAAGCTCGTGAACCTGAAGAACAGCAAGGGCGAGTTGGCCCTGCGGGTCGGATCGTTCGATCCGTTTGGCCTGATCAACATCGGCGACGATACCGGGTTCTTCAAGAACGCCGAGGACAGCAGCGGATTCGACACTGAAGCCGATGATTTCGGAATGGGCCTGTTCGGCACGATCAACCAGAAAGACAGCAAGCTGAATATCCTGATCGGGTCGAGGAAATTCACCGAGGGTTGGTCAAGCTGGCGGGTTTCGACCATGGGTCTGCTGAACATGGGTCAGGGCGAAGGCTCCCAGATCATCCAGCTTTTCGGCCGAGGCGTCCGTTTGAAGGGGCGAGGCATGTCGCTGAAACGGTCGCTCCCTACTGAGCGGCCCAAGGGCACGCACATGGAGCGCCTTGAAACCCTGAACATCTTCGGCGTTCGGGCGAACTACATGGCCACCTTCAAGGACTACCTGAAGGAAGAGGGCATCACACCCAGCGACGAGATCATTCAGCTCGATTTCCCGACCAGAACGAACCTGCCGTCTGGCACACGTCTTAAGACGCTGAAGCTGAAGGACGGCTACAGGGACAATCAGATCAAGGGGTTCAAGCGCGTCCACTTTCCGACCCTTTACGATGTTCCGGCTGAGTTCGCGGGCAAGATCAAGTCTCCCCACGTCGTTCTCGACCTCTATCCTCGGGTCGAAGCGATCACCACCACGGTGACCGCAACTGCGAGCGCATCGGACAAGCGAAATCGCGGCAAACTGAGCAAGGCGGCAATCGCTTGCTTCGATTGGGATGCAGTATTCACCGCCGTTCAAGAGTACAAGCTACTGAAAAGCTGGAGCAATCTTAAGGTCGACCGGGAGGGCCTTTTCCAGTTCTGCCTTGGCGATGACGGCTGGTACACCCTCTTGATCCCCCAGGCGGAACTGGAAGTGACGAGCTATTCAGATGTGCTGCGTCAGCAAGACATCATGCTTCAGCTGCTCACCGATTACACCGATCGGTTCTATCAGGGGCTGAAGGCAGCCTATGAAGGCAAGTTTTACGATGTTGCAACGGTAACGGAGGACTCCGGTTCGATCATCAAGCTGTACCAGTTCGAGATCGAAAACAACGATGTCGGTCTTGAGTACAAGGCAAAACTGGAGGCCCTTTCTGCCCTCGTTGCATCCGGAAAAATCGGTGAGGCCAGCAAGTGGAATGCTCCACATATGGTAGCAATCAGCTTTGGCCAGCACCTGTATTACCCACTGCTCTCACCAAACAAAGACGCAATCCTCCCCCTGAAGATGCGACCACTAGCGCTTGGGGAGCCAAGCGAGGTGCAGTTCGTCGAGGACGTTATGGCGTTCTATGACTCCCCCTATGGGAAGGATAAGCTGCGAGGTTTCAGCCTTTATCTGATGCGCAATGCTGACAATCGCGCCAAGGGGCTCGGTTTCGCTCTGGCAGGCAACTTCTATCCTGACTTCCTGCTGTGGCTGGTGGACGAAAAAACAGGAAAGCAGTGGCTATCGTTCATCGACCCTAAAGGTATCCGAAATATGAGCCTTTCGGACCCAAAGTTTGGCTTGCATAAGGAAATAAAGCAGATCGAGAAACAGCTGGGTGATGGGATGATTAGCCTCAACTCCTTCATCCTGTCAGTCACAACATTCAACGACCTGCTCAATGTCACGGGCTCGATCACGAAATCGGATTTGGAATATCGGAATGTTCTATTCTTGGACGACGGTGGGCCGACATATCTTGACAAGCTGGTGGCCAAAGCGCTCGCGTGAGATGGTGTTAGAGATGGACCCGAAGCAACGCAGCGATCTATGGCCAACTCTTTACAGAATGCGCGTCTTGTAAAGAGTGTGAAATATCACAGCCAGCATTTTCAGGTGGAGGATAGCATGGCCGAACGTCGCGCCAACCGGCATTTCGTCAAGAGTGACGGGAGCGAGCCAGTCGACGCCCATCAGCGCCAGCGAGATTACCTGACGTCGGAGGAGATAAGGCGTTTGCTGGCTGCAGCCCGTTCCGGGCGGCATGGTCCTCGCGATCATGCCATGCTGCTTCTCATGTATCGGCACGGGCTGCGGGTCAGCGAGTTGGTCGCCCTGCGACGCAGCGATCTTGATCTGAAGACGGGACATCTTTGGGTTCACCGTCTGAAGCGCGGTCTTTCCACCAGTCACCCGCTGGCCGGTGACGAACTGCGCGCGCTCCGGCGCCTGCTTGGCAAGCGGCAAGACCGCCTGCCTTGGCTGTTCCTCTCAGAGCGCAATCAGGCGATGACGCGGCAGGCCATCAACTATCTCGTGACGGTCATTTCGGAACGGGCCAGGCTCGACGCTGTCCATCCTCATATGCTGCGGCACTCCTGCGGACATGCCTTGGCCCATTCCGGACGCGACCTGCGCCTGATCCAGGATTATCTCGGCCATCGCGATCCCCGGCATACCGCACGCTACACACGAACTGCTGCAACCCGCTTCGAGGGCCTTTGGACGTGAGAGGGTAACCGCAACGGCGCAGCTGGAAATTGAGCCTCGACGCGGCCATAGTGCTGTCCTGCTACTTGCCGTGCCAGAGGTTATGCTTTTGCAGGATACGTCGCGCCGTCGCCCAATGAACATTCGCGGCCTGTGCTGCCCGGTTCGCCGAGCCGGTCTTCAAGAAGACCTGGACGATCAGATCCTCATCATGCTTCCGGTTTCCGTTTCGAGGGTAGATGTCTCTCCCGCCCTTCTTGATCCAGCGTCCAATTGTTGAACGCGTGACCGCATGGCGATGGCTGAGCTCGCGCACAGAGCAGCCGCGCTCCCATTCGAGAGCCACCACCTTTTGGATATCAATCCCTGCTGTTGCAAGCGCCCTGATTGCCATTCTGCGGTCGAGACTGAATACATTTGCAAAATCGACAAGCGAGCGCGTGCGTTCGAAAGCCTCCGCAACCGTGTCAGGCGGGGGCAGCTTTTGAGGTTTAAAGAGATCAGATAAGAGTCTCCGGGGACGATCCTCCCACGCCTCGGACTGCGCTGACATTACTTCATCTCTAGCCTTGGTGAGATCGGTCGCTGCGCCTTGGCAATTCTCCGCTGCACGCCAGTGCCGTTGCCGCCGGAAGCTCACCTTAAGGGTATCATCTTGAACCTTCCCTTGGTTCTCGTCTTCCATGCCGCTGACCTTCACCGACCCCAGACGATTATGATGACGGCGTACCCGCAAGGCACCAAACATTATGCGCGTTCGGGTTACCGGCTTCTCACTTTGGCCCGCAACTGACCGGGCCAAAGTGAGAGAAGAACACAGGGCTTAGTGAAAAGTCTTGTGCCGCGAATCACTTTTCGAATCACTGGTGGAAGAGCAACTTCGCAGACCAAGGACTTGCACAAGCCATGAAGGTCGATCTCGATCAGCACGAGTTCCTCAAGTTCCGGCTCCGGCTGGTGGGATCGTCGATGGCAAAGATTGCACGGCTGCTCGGCATTTCCCAAAGCAGCGTCACGGTTGTCAGCCAAGGCTATCGACGGTCGCATCGCGTCCAGCGAGAGATCGCGGAGCAGCTTGGCACGACACCAGAAGCGCTCTTTCCTGACCGCTACATTTCAGAGGAGGGTCGATCAGCCGAACACAGCTGACGACGGGACATGAAAAAGGGGCACCTGCTGGTAACAGGAACGCCCCTCTTAGATGTCGATTGAACTCCGACATCCAAGTCATCCCCCGAGTCGAACAAAAAGTCAACCTGCCGGACACCCTCCGGCAGGGCTGTTCAACATATCCAAAGCAAGGGGGAGAGCCTGCCCGACCCAGCCCAGTGTGGCTGGCTGGCAGGATCGAGATATCATGAAAACAAACCTGATCTACCGTGGGCCGGAAGCGAGCCACGCAACGCGTGCGATCTCACGCCGGTCAAAAGCCAGCCTGCGCGGCGCACTTGTCGCAAAACTGCCGGGCTTCGAGCGTCCGCGCGTCATCCAGTTCGAGAGCGCGCTCGAATATGCGTTTCTGTGTCTAATGCTGGTGCGCACGGACATCCACCACATCTGGGACCAGCCGACAGGCTTGCATTACGTTGATGCTGATGGATGTCCCGCAAAGCACGTGTTCGACTTTTTGGTGACCAGGTCCTGCGGCGAACGCATCGCGGTTGCCATCAAGCCGATGAAGCGTGTGATCCAGCGGAACTTCGTCTCTGAACTGGAGCGGATCGCTGCTGCGACGCCCAAGCACTTCGCGGACCGCGTCATGCTGATCACGGATCAGCATCTTGATCGCCGAGCTGCTGCCGCGGCTGCACGTCAGCTGGCCCGGTCGCGCCCGGCCCTGACGGAGGCGGCAGCATGACGATCCGTTTTCGTTTCTCGACGTCTGATCTCATCACCGCCGCTGGCAAAGCCATGCGCCCGCTGGAAATCGATGACAAGGGCGGGCTGTTCGAGCGGCTAGGCCAACCCGGCATCACTGAGTGGCTGTCGCATGCGGAGCTGGCGGACCTGCTGCGACAGCCTGACACGACCTATGCCGCCGGCTATTTTGATCGGGCCAGGCAAGACCTGCGCGGTCGCAAGCCTGCTGACATCATCAACGTGCTTGCAGATGACATTCGGCGCCTGGTGATCTGGCGCAAAGCAGTCTGCGATGCCTTTCTGGCGCTGGAGGCAGCCGGAGAGATCAATCGGACTCACGATGGTTATCTGAAAGGCCGTGCTCAACTTGCTGCCGAGGTGGAGCGGCGCGTCGGCGAGGGTATGGCTGCGCCAAAACTGGCTCGCCCAGGCGTGGACATTGTCACGCGACAGCTCCCGGGCGGTCGTACTGCAATGCAATGGATTCGTGATTACGAAAGGGCAGGATATTCCGCCGCTGCCTTGATTCCGGAAACACATCGTTGCGGCAATCGCAGGCCGCGATGGTGCCACCATTCCGAAGCCTTGATGAATCAGGTCATCGAGATCTACGCGGATACTCAGCGGCCCAGCAAGGCAGCGGCAGTGGCGGGTACGCGGAGGCTGTTCGTCCAAGAGAACGAACGGAGAGCGGCTGCTGGAGCCTGCACGCTGATCGTGCCCTCTGCGGCGAGCATCAGCCGACGTCTGGACCTGGCAGACCCATATTACGTCCACGCCAAGCGCTATGGCACAGCGGCCGCGAACGCAAAGTTCACGCTCTACGAGAATGGGCTTGATGTTCAGCAGCCGCTTGAGCGTGTCGAGATGGACGAAAACTGCCTCGACGTAATCTCGCTTTTGACGCTGGCAGGCATCTGGGATCATCTGCCGCCCGAGCGGCAGGAGCGGTTCGAGGTCGGGCGACGCTGGCTTTATGTCGCTATCGATTGTGCCACAAGGTGCATCCTTTCCATGCGCTTGGCCGAAACGCCGAACTCCGGCGATGCAGTCAGGGCGCTGCGGGACATCTTTATCGACAAGACGCCCATGGCGCGGGCAGCCGGGTGCGAAAGCACATGGCATCATCATGGCGGGGTGCAGGCTCTTGTCACCGATCAGGGAACAGCATTCACCTCTGATGACTTCCAAGGAGCTATTCTGTCTCTCGGCGTCACCGCGCTTCTGCCGCCCGCCGGGAAGCCATGGCTTCGCGCCCATATCGAAACGTTTTTCCGGACCTACGGGCACCAACTGATGCCATTGCTGGCGGGAAGAACCTTCTTCGACACGATCCAGCGTGGCGACTACCCTTCAGAGCAGCTGGCCTGCCTCTGCGATGATGATCTGATCACCATCCTGCTGACATACTTCGTCGACATCTATCACAACCAAGGCCACGGCTCGCTTGGCGGAGAAACCCCGAATAAGGCATGGGTGCGACTGGTAGCCAAGTATGGGACACCGCCAATCCCGGACGGCCTGACCCTGCGCCGGACTTTCGGCAGACCCCTGAAGCGCACGCTCCGTGGCGACGGGGTCTTGTTTTCGGGTCTGAGCTATAGCTGCGAGGCGCTGCGGGAGGCGTTTCTCCACTCCCCGCAGCGGAGTGTCGAAATCCGCGCGGACCTGCGGGACATCGGCTGGATTGCGGTGAAGGTGGGTGCCACATGGCACCCCGCCACCGCGAACCAAGCCGGCTTTGACGGTGTCAGCTATGATCTGATGCAGGAGGCCACGCGGACACTGCGCATTAAACATCGCAAAGATGCCGAGCTGAACGCGCCGGCGGTTCGCAGGGCCATCGAGCGCATTTCTGATATCAACCGCCGCGCCTTCGCGCTCAGAGAGCTGACTCCGTTCCATGTCACCAATCTGGATGTGGAGCGCCATCAGGCCGCCCTCCATTACGCGGTTCGATCCGATGCGGAGCGGCTTGGGCACATGACCCCGTCTGCCGATCCCCTGAATGACAGTATTCAGATCATGCCGCGCGTGCCGATCCCGCCAGGCACGTCGACAGATGAGCCTACGCAACAGCCGCAGGAGCGCACGCGCCGGAACCGTTGGAAATTTGACGATGAGCAGTGAGCGGATCAGACAAACTGCCCGCAGGATCGCGCTCCTGCGCGATCACTTCATCCATCATGACCGCTTCGGGCCCCTTGAGGACCGCTTTTCGCTCTTGATCGAAAAGCGACTGGCGGATTGCGAGGCAGGACGGACAAGCGAGGCCCATGGCCTGGCCCTCTCGGGCCTGTCTGGCACCGGCAAGACCTCGGCAATGGATCACCTCATGTCACGGGCCCGCAGACGACTGGATTGCTCCCGTCATCAGGCTTTTTCCAACGTCAGTATCCGGGTACCCTCACCCGCAACGCTGAAATTCGTCGGACAGACCCTGCTGCGGGCCCTCGGATATCAGATCAGCTCCGAACGGCAGGCCTGGTACATCTGGGATCTGGTGCGGCATCACCTCAAGGAGCGAAAAATCCTCTTCGTCCATCTGGACGAGGCCCAGGATCTGGCATCTCGGGGCACGCGGCATGAGCTCAACTCGGTTGCCTCCATGCTCAAGACGCTGATGACCGACCCGGAGTGGCCGGTCGGCATTATCCTCTCGGGTACGCCGGAGCTCGAGGACATCCTGAACCATGACCCGCAACTGGCCCGCCGCATGGACACCGTCCACTTCGGAAGCCTGTCTCCAGTCGTGCACGGAAATGATGTCCTCGATCTGATCGAAAGCTACTGCACCAAGGCAGAGCTTGAGCCCGGCAGGGACATTCTGGAACTTGCTCATGGGGAGCGGCTAATCCACGCCGCTGCAAATCAGTTTGGTCTGGTCATTGAGCTAATCCTTGCAGCCATCGAGCAGGCTTATCTGGCCGGGGCGCCCCAGCTGAACCAAGTTCATTTTGTTCAAGCCTATCACCTTCGCACGTCCTGTGACGACACGTTCAATCCGTTCATCATCCCGGACTATCACCGCATCGATGCGCGGCAGGTCTTCTCAAGGGAGAAGCACTGATGTTCAGCAGCCTCAGGAAACTCCCCCTGACGGTGGATCTGGTGCCCGGTGAATCCGCCACCTCCTTCGGTTCGCGTCTGGCCCGCCGAAATGGGGTACAACGGCTTATTACCTTCTGCTCCGATGTCGGGATCGACTATTTCGCCCTGGCGAATGGCGATCCTCAGGAGGTGGCACGTCTGGCTGCACTCGCAGGCGCAGATCCTGACACGCTCCAGATGGGCACGGCCCAGCTGATCGAACCGGGGTGGTTTCGCTTGGGCAAAGAGCGGATCAAGTTCACCGCATTCAGCCGCATCGCCCTGCGAAGCTGTCCCGCCTGCCTGACTGAGGTCGGGCATGTTGACCATGCAGCCCATCACGGCCTGTGGCAGCTGACCTCGGTGAGGACCTGCCCGGTTCATGGCTGCCATCTCGTTGCATTGCCACCACGTCAAAATGGCAATGATACTTTCGACATCATGCGCCTGCTGGAACGCTACGTGCCGGTCGCTCCGGTACACGCGGCAACCGCTGACCTGGAACTGGAGCGATACCTGCGTGACCGCATTCAGAGCGGCAGGGGTGATGGCTGGCTGGACCGCCTGCCGTTTCATGTCGCGGCGCAGAGCTGCGAGGGATTTGGCCTTCTCCTTACGCAAGGGCCGGATGCCAAGCGCGACCTTGCTACGCCAGCTGAATGGATGGCTGCAGGAACGGCGGGGTTTCAGGTGTTGCGCGAGGGCCCGGATAAGTTTCGGACGAAGCTCAAAGACATTCAGATGGCGCAGCCGCTCGACAACACGCTCTACCGGACCCGCTTTCGGGTGTTCTTTGAATGGCTGCGCTATCGCGACGATGATCCGGATTTCGATGTCATCCGGGACATCGTTCGGGACTTCGTGTTCCGGAACTTTCCCATTGCAGAAGGGCAGGTCGTGCTGGGCCAGCCTTGCCCGGAGCAGTACGTGCATTCGCTTGCGACGGCTCGCAGCAGTTTTGGGATATCGGCTTGGAAGCTCGGGCGACGGTTAGCGGCAATCGGGTTGGCGCAGCGCAGCAGCTTGAGCAAGCAGTTCGTCCTGAACCAGTACGTTCCGACGGACATCGTGCGCAACATCGCGACTGCAGTGGATGCTCTTCTTAATGCAACGGAAGCCGCAGAGTATGTAGGACTCGACCGCATCATGATGACGAAGTTCACGGCGCGCGGGTTGATCCCCAGGTATTACGCGGAGCATAACCGCGCACCCCTTTATCACCCGCGCGACCTTGATGCGTTTCTCGGCAACCTCAGAAGCCTCGTAAGCCAAGATCTTGCCTCGCAGCAGCTTCTCGATCTCGCAGGGGCATCGAGAGGGCTCAGCGTGCCAATGGATCGCGTCACCCAGGTTATTCTCGAAAACCAGATCGATTTGAGCTTGGGCGGAGCATCTCAAGCGCGCTTCCGCGACTTCCGTGTATCAATCGATGCTCTGCGGAGGGCATTCGCCGATGAACAGGATGGGGCGCTCAAGTTAACCGAAGCCGCAAAGCGTATGCGGATTAGCGTCCGCACGGTACGAGGCCTTCTCAACCTAGGCATCTTGGAGCCTTGTCTAGTCAGGGAACGACGGACAGCCCGCACTCGCCGCTATGTTACATTATGTTCAGTCGATAAGTTTGCCACGGAATACATCACCGTCGTTGATCTGGCGAGAGAGACCGGCCGGTTGCCGGGTGCCGAAGCTGTACTGCAAGTCGCACGCGGCGTTCTGCCGCTTGCACTGCGCGCACCACGGTGATCCGACCACACATTCCATGAACATCCGACCGGCCGTTCCACGACCATCCGACCACCCGCTCCAGCCGCATCCGACCAGGCTGATCTGAGCGGGCTCCGTCACACGGAGCGGGTCTGAGGCAGACCACCTGCGCTACCCAGAAGCTGTTGCAACAGCGGAAGAAGGGGCGCGATGAGGAGACTGCCGATGAGGAAGATCGAGGACGTGCTGCGCCTGCATGCGCAGGGAATGTCGACCCGGCGGATCGCACTTGCCACCGGCGTCGGCAAGACAACGGTCATCGAGTATCTGCGCCGCGCCGCGGTGGCTGGCTTGTCCTGGCCGTTGCCCGAGGGCCTGGACGAGGAGGCACTGGAACGGCGGGTGTTCCCGCCTCCGCCCCCCTCGCATGGCCGCCAACTCGCCGCTGCAGACTGGGCGATGGTTCATCGCGAACTGAAGCGGTCGGGCGTCACGCTGGCGCTGCTTTGGGACGAGTATCGGGGCCAGCACCCCGACGGC
>NZ_JBDPNJ010000009.1:0-136350 GCF_039770665.1 Paracoccus sp. SSK6
CCGTAGGCTCGGGCGGCACCGTTTCTGATGGAATCGTCACACGCGGGCGGGGGAAACGCAGTGCGTTTCCCTATTCATTCGCCCGTGCATGGAAGGAACTGCCCTAACGCGCGTCCCGCAAAACGCTTTCCAGCACGTCAGCCCGCACGTCGTCGCTGACGAAAGCCTCGCCGATGCCGCGCGCCAGGACAAAGCGCAATTGGCCGTCCACGACCTTCTTGTCCTGTCCCATCAGTCCGATCAGCGCCGCATCGTCCGGCAATTCGCCCGGAATGTCGCGCAGCGCGGCGGGCATTCCCATCTGGCGCAGATGCGCCAGCACGCGGGACGGCGCCTCCTGGCTGCATAGCCCCATGCGGGCCGACAGGTCGAAGGCCAGCGCGCAGCCGATCGCCACGCCCTCGCCATGCAGAAGCCGCGCGGAATAGCCGGTAGCGGCTTCCAGCGCATGGCCGAAGGTATGACCCAGGTTCAGCAGCGCCCGTTCGCCCTGTTCGGTTTCGTCGCGCGTCACGATCCCGGCCTTCATCGCGACCGAATGGGCGACCGCGTGCTGGCGGGCCGCCATGTCGTCGCGCAGCTTCGGGGCGTTCGCCTCCAGCCATTCGAAGAAATCGGCATCCCCCAGCAGCCCGTATTTCGCGACCTCTCCATAGCCCGCCAGGAAGTCGCGCGGGGTCAGCGTGTCCAGCACCGCGATGTCGGCCAGCACCAAGGACGGCTGGTGAAAGGCGCCGATCAGGTTCTTGCCGTGGCGGCTGTTGATGCCGGTCTTGCCGCCGACGCTGCTGTCCACCTGCGCCAGAAGCGTGGTGGGGATCTGCACGAAGCGCACACCACGGCGCAGGATCGCGGCGGCAAAGCCCACCAGATCGCCGATCACGCCGCCGCCGAAGGCCACCACGATGTCGCGCCGCTCGATGCGCTGTTCCAGCAGCCATTCGACGCAAGCCGTCAGATGCGGCCAGCTTTTCGTCGATTCGCCCGATGGCAGGACCAGGGCCTCGGACAGGATGCCCTGGGCCTTCAGCGCCGCCTGCAGCCGCTTCAGGTGCAGCCCCGCCACGGTTTCGTCGGTCACGATGGCCACGCGCGGCCGCCGCAGCAGGGGCGCGATCTCGGCCCCGGCGCGGTCGATCAGACCCGGCCCGATGCGCACGTCATAGGCGCGTTCGCCCAGGGGCACATGGACGGTGGCGGGTTCGGGATGGCGGGTCATGGCTTCTCGATCATCAGGGTGGGGTCGGCGGCGCGGATGGCGTCCAGCAGCCGGGTCGTCGCGGCATCGACGCTGTCGCCAGGGCGTGCGGGAAAGGTCAGTTCGGCCAAGGCATAGGTCGGGTCGCGTTCGGCCAGCAGGCGGGCCAGCGTGCCCCTGGGGTCGGCGGTCTTGAGCAAGGGCCGTGTGCTGCGCTGGCGCACGCGGTGCCACAGCGTGTCCAGGTCGCAGGACAGCCATACCGACAGGCCCGCCGCCGTGATGGCGGCGCGGTTGCGGTCCTGCATCCAGGCGCCCCCGCCGGTCGAGATCACGCGCGGCGAATCCTTGAGGATGCGCGCGATCACCTGCGCCTCGCGGTCGCGGAAGAACGGCTCTCCGTCGCGGGCGAAGATTTCGGAAATGGACATGGCGGCCGCCGTTTCGATCTCGACATCCGAATCGGTGAAGGGCACGTGCAGCCGCCGGGCCAGTTCCGTCCCCAGCGCGGTCTTGCCCGCCCCCATCATCCCGACCAGCACGATATGGCGCCTCAGGCGCTGGCGCATGTCTGTCCCCTGCTTCATTGGCCCAACTGAATGGCGTGATCTTTCGGGAAATGCCATATATATTCCGGCCGAACCGGCGAAAGACCGGATCCCATGCAAAAACAAAGATGAACGAGGCGAAATTCGATGCGGCTGCTCAAGGTTCTGGTGGTGCTGATTCTGGCGGCGGTGATCGGCCTGGTGGGCTATGCCTATTTCGGCGACATGCAGCCGGTCCGGTCCGAGGTCCGCAGCCCAATCGGCGCCGCCCCCACGGCCCCCGCAACCGGGACCGCGACCGAGTGAGCCGCCGCCTGCTGCCCCTGGCCCTTGCGCTTGGCCTGGCCTGCCCCGCGCTGGCGGAACAGCCGCTGTCGGCCAGCGACTGGCTGTCGGGCAGCGTGCGCGGGCCGGACCGCGAAAGCTCGGCCTGGCGGCCCGGCGACAAGCCGCCCCCCGGCCTGCCCGGCGCCCCCGGCCCCAAGCCGGTCGCCACGACCGGAGAGGTGGGCGCGGTCCAGGTCACCCGGCTTGGCAATGGCAATCCCGATGCCGTGGGTCTGGTGACGCCGCGCAAGGCGGGCCTTCCGCCCGGCCTTTGGCAGGGCAGCAGCGCCGCCGCACTGGCCGACCTGATCCTGCGCACCCCGGCGCGGTTGCCCGCGATGAACGCCCTGCTGGACCGCGTCCTTGTCACGCAACTGGTCCCGCCCCCTGCGGAACCCGGCGTGCCGCAAGGCAGGCTGTTTCTGGCCCGCGCCGACCGGCTGCTGGATGCGGGCGCGGTGGACCGGGCGCAGGCGCTGCTGATCGCCGCAGGCCCCAGCAATCCCGAAATCTTCCGCCGCCTGTTCGACATCTCGCTGCTGAAGGGGGATGAGGGACGGGCCTGCGACATCATGAACAACACCCCCGGCATCGCGCCCAGCTTTGCCGCGCGGATCTTCTGCCTGGCCCAGACCGGCGACTGGGCCGCCGCTGCGATCAGCCTGAACGGGGCCGAGGCCCTGGGCCTGCTGGACCAGCGGCAGGCGGTGCTGCTGACGCATTTCCTGGACGACGCCTATGTGGACAGCGACCAGATGCTGCCCCCGTCCGACCGCATGACGCCGCTGGATTTCCGCATCCACGAGGCGATCGGCCAGCCGCTGCCGACATCCTCGCTGCCGATCGCATTCGCCCATTCCGACCTGCGGCCGAACAACGGCTGGAAGGCCCGGCTGGAGGCGGCCGAGCGACTGGCCCGCGCCGGGGCCATTCCGCCTGCAACCCTGCGGGCGCTTTACAGCGAACAGAAGCCCGCTGCCTCGGGCGGGGTCTGGGAACGCGCGGGCGCGATGCGCACGCTGGAGGCGGCCTTGGCGGGCGGCGATCCCTCGCCCGCCCTGCCCCAGGCCTTTGATGAATTCCGCAAGGCGGGCATGGCCGATGTCCTTGCCGCCATGGTCGCAGCCGACCTGCCCCAAGGTGGCGAAGGGCGTTCGGCCCAGATCGCGACCTGGCTGCGCCAGTGGCAGGGCCTGCCGACGCCGGTGCCGCTGGTCCTCGACCCCGCGCTGAAGGCCGATCCTGCCACCGCACCCACGCAACAGGGCGAGGCGCTGCTGAACGCCATGGCCGATGTGGACGCAGGCCTTGACGGCGACCTGCCCCGCGCCGGGCGCGGCCTTGCCACCCTGCGCGCGCTCGGCCTGACCGCCGAGGCCGATCTGGCGGCGGCGCAACTGTCGCTGCTGCCGGTGATGCGGCAAGACCCATGATCGCCGATCATCGCGCCATATCGGCCTTTCTGGACGCAAAGGCGGCCGAGTCCGGGTCGGCGCGCAACACCGTGCTGGCCTATGGCCGTGACCTGCGCGACCTGTCGGACTGGCTTGCCACGCGCAGGCTGGCGCTGTCCGACCTGACCCGCGAACTGGTCGAGGATTACCTGTCCCATTGCGACGCGCAGGGCCTGTCGCGGGCCACACGGGCGCGGCGGCTGTCGTCCATCCGGCAGTTCACGCGTTTCGCGCTGGAGGAAGGCTGGCGCGACGACGATCCCGCCATCCGCATCAGCGGGCCGGGCCGCGCCAAGCGGCTGCCCAAGACGCTTGGCCGCGATGAAATCGACGCCCTGCTGACCGCCGCCCCGCAGGTCGGGCGCACCGAGGCCGACCGCGCCCGCAACCTCTGCCTGATTGAACTCCTCTATGCCACGGGGATGCGCGTCAGCGAACTGGTCTCCCTGCCCGCCGCCGCCTGCCGGGGCGATCCCCGCGTGCTGCTGATCCGCGGCAAGGGCGACAAGGAACGCATGGTGCCGCTGACCGCGCCTGCCCGCCGCGCGCTGGCGGCCTGGCTGGCGATCCGCGACGACGCGCCCAAGGACAGCGCCCTTGGCCGCCTTGTCGCGGGCAAGGGCGCGCGCTGGCTGTTCCCGGCGCCGGGTGCGGCGGGCCACATGCCGCGCCAGACCTTCGGGCGACTGCTGAACGACATGGCCGTGCAGGCGGGCGTGTCCCCGTCGCGCGTGACGCCGCATGTCATCCGCCACGCCTTTGCCACGCATCTGCTGGAAGGAGGCGCCGACCTGCGGTCCATCCAGACCCTGCTGGGCCATGCCGACCTGGGCACGACCGAGATCTATACCCATGTCCTGGACGAACGGATGCGCGACCTGGTCCTGACCCATCATCCCCTGGCGAAGAAGGCCTGAGAAATGACCTTGAATCCTGCGGGTCTTCGCCGTCCCGCCAGTACGCAAGCGACCGGGATCCTGCTGCTGCTGGCCGCGATCCTGGGCTTCACCATGATGGACGCGACGGCCAAATACCTGACTCAGTTCTATCACCCCGCGCAGGTCGTCTGGGCGCGCTTTGTCGGCAACCTGCTGATCTTTGTCGTGATCTTCCGCACGGCGGCCTTTCCGCTGATGCGCACCCGCCGCCCCGGCCTGCAATTCGCCCGGGCCCTGATGCAGCTTGCCTCGGTCGGGCTGTTCTTTTCCTCGCTCCAGGTGATCGGCCTGGCCGAGGCGACGGCGATCATGGACCTGAACCCGGTCCTCATCACCCTTGGCGCCGCGCTGTTCCTGGGCGAGAAGATCGGCCCCCGGCGGCTGGCGGGCATCGGCGCGGCCCTGATCGGCGCGCTGATCATCATACGCCCCGGCATGGGCGTCTTTCAGCCCGCTGCCCTGCTGCCCTTGGCAGGCGCCTTCACCTATGCCACCGGCGCGCTGCTGACACGGATGGCGCGGACGGATTCGGTCGCCACCTCGGTCATGTGGTCGGCGGTGGTGGGCAGCGTCCTGACCTCGGTCATCGTGCCCTTCGTCTGGCAGCCGATCGCCTTGGCCGACCTCTGGGCCTTTGCGCTGCTGGGCGTCTTCGGCACGCTCAGCCAATACCTGCTGGTCCGCGCCTTTGCCACGGCCGAGGCAGGCGTCCTGGCGCCCTTCGGCTATACCGGGCTGGTCTGGGCGGGTCTCTGGGGCTGGCTCCTGTTCGGGCAGTTGCCCGATCTCTGGACGGTGGCGGGGGCTGGCCTTATCGTGGCTGCGGGCCTGTATGTCTGGTCGCGTGAGGCCCGCGCGGCGCGAAAGACCTGATGAGCCAGACCGAGACCCCGCCCCTTTCCGACCGCATCGCCAACACCGCCTTCCTGTCGGTGATCGGGCTTGCGCGCCTGCTTCCCTATGAAAAGCGCATCCCCGCCGTGGGCTGGCTGTTCGCGCATGTGCTGGCCCCCCTGGCTGGCTGGCGCGGGCGGATCCGCAGGAACCTGGCGCTCGCCCGTCCCGACCTGTCCGCGGATGAGGTCAAGGCGCTGACCCGCGCCGTCCCTGACAACGCGGGCCGTTCCGTGGCCGAGATCTATTCGGGCGAGGAATTCACCGCCCGCATCCGTGACGCCGATCCCCTGGAAGGCCCCGGCCTTGCCGCGCTGGAAGCCACCTTCGACGCGCACCGCCCCGTCATCATCGCCTGCGCCCATTTCGGCAATTACGACGCCATGCGCGCGGCCCTTGCCGGGCGCGGCTGGCCGGTCGGCGCGCTTTACCGCCCCATGAACAACGAGGCATTCAACCGCCACTACATCCCCGCCATCCACGCCATCGCCGAACCGCTGTTCCCGCGCGGGCGGTCGGGCCTGACCTCGATGCTGCGCTTCCTCAAGGGCGGCGGCTGGCTGGCGCTCGGCTTTGACCAATACGACCGCCACGCGCCGGAACTGCGCTTCTTCGACCTGCCCAGCCGCACGGTGCTGACGCCCGCCGAACTGGCCATCCGATATGACGCGCTGCTGGTGCCGGTCCATGGCATCCGCTGCCCCGACGGGCTGCGCTTCCGCGTCCATGTGGGCGAACCCGTCGAACATGGCGAACCCGCGCAGATGATGCAGGCGCTGAACGACGACCTGGAGATGCTGGTCCGGCAGCACATGGACCAGTGGTTCTGGGTCCATCGTCGTTGGAAGCAGCACGAACGCACAGCCCCTGCGCGCCGGTGATCCTTGTGGGGCCGCCCGGCCAGACCCTAAATCCGGGGCAACGCGCATCCCGCGCATGAAGGGATATCATGAAGAAGATCGGCTTTCTGTCCTTCGGCCACTGGTCGCCCGAGCGCGGATCCCAGGTGCGCACCGCCCAGGACGTGCTGCTGCAATCCATCGACCTGGCCGTCGCCGCCGAGGAACTGGGCGCGGACGGCGCCTATTTCCGCGTCCATCACTTCGCGCGCCAGCTCGCCTCACCCTTCCCGCTGCTGGCAGCCGTCGGCGCGCGCACCAGCCGGATCGAGATCGGCACCGGCGTGATCGACATGCGCTATGAAAACCCGCTGTATATGGTCGAGGACGCGGGCGCGGCCGATCTGATCTCTGGCGGTCGCCTGCAGCTTGGCATCAGCCGGGGCAGCCCGGAACAGGTGATCGATGGCTGGCGCTATTTCGGCTATCAACCCGCCGAGGGCGAAAGCGACCAGGACATGGCCCGCCGTCATACCGAGGTTTTCCTGCAGCAGCTTGAAGGCAAGGGCTTCGCGCGTCCGAACCCGCGCCCGATGTTCCCGAACCCACCGGGCCTCTTGCGCCTGGAACCCCATTCCGAAGGGCTGCGCGACCGCATCTGGTGGGGCTCGGCCTCGAACGCCACCGCCGAATGGGCGGCGCAGATGGGCATGAACCTGCAAAGCTCCACCCTCAAGGTGGACGAATCGGGCGAGCCCTTCCACGTCCAGCAGGCCCGCCAGATCCGTGTCTATCGGGATGCCTGGGCGGCGGCAGGTCATGGGCACGCCCCGCGCGTGTCCGTCAGCCGGTCGATCTTCGCCCTGGTCAGCGACATGGATCGCCGCTATTTCGGACGCGGCGGCAAGGACAGCGACCAGATCGGCAATATCGACAACTTCCGGGCCGTCTTCGGCCGCAGCTATGCCGACGAGCCTGACCGGCTGATCGACCAGCTGCGCGAGGACGAGGCGATCGCCGAGGCCGATACCCTGCTGCTGACGGTGCCGAACATGCTGGGGGTGGACTACAACGTCCATGTCCTCGACAGCATCCTGCGCCATGTCGCCCCGGCGCTTGGCTGGCGCTAACCCGGGCCGGTTTCGCGCAAGTAAAACCTGACCGCATCCGCCACATGGCGGAAGCGGTCGCCGCCCAACTGCTTGCCCCCATACCAGCGGGTCACGACGACCACGTGGTCCCGCAGCCCCGCGCGGTCCAGCATCTGCAGTATCAGCGCCCCCGCGCCGGCCTCTCCATCGTCGTCCTTCACAGGTCCGCCCGACAGGATCGCGGCCCAGCTGTTATGCGTGGCCTTGGCGAACCGCTTGTTGCGCTTTAGTTCGGCCAGCAGCGCCTGCGCCTCGGCCCGCGTGGCGGCAGGTCCGCCCGAGACCGCATAGCGCGACCCCCGGTCATGGATGATCTTGTCGAAGACCTGCATCGCCCGTCAGCCGCCCCGCCGCCGCACGTAAAGCTCCAGCCGGTGATGGACGATCTCGTATCCCATCTCGGCCGCGATCTCGGCCTGCAGGCGTTCGATCCGGTCATTGGTGAACTCGACCACCTCGCCCGTGTCCACGTCGATCATGTGGTCGTGGTGCCGCTGGTCCGCGGCTTCCCAGCGGGCGGGCTCGCCCTGGAATTCCAGCTTCTCGATCACGCCTTGGGTCTGCAACGTGGTCAGCGTGCGATAGACGGTTGCCAGCGACACCCCTGCCCCCGCAGCCTCGGCCCGGCGGTGCAGTTCGGCGGCGTCGGGGTGATCCTCGCTGGCGGCAATCACACGCAGCAGCGCCGCGCGCTGGCGCGTGACGCGCACCCCCGCGTCGCGCAGGGCCTGTTCCAGCCGTGTTGCCCGGTTTCCCATGAAACCCCCATGCCTCATCCCGCGTTCAGTTGCAACTAATTCTCATCTATTGACAGTTGAGAATCGCTCGCAGATAAATAGACCATGAGGTCATTCCTTGTTCTCGCAGTCGTCCTGTTCGCCCTGCCCGCCCATGCGGAGCGGCTGAAGGTGGCGACCACCTTTACCGTCATCGCCGACATGGCCCGCAATGTCGCGGGCGATGCCGCCACGGTCGAATCGATCACCAAGCCGGGGGCGGACATCCACAACTACCAGCCGACCGCGGGCGACCTGGTGCGGACCTGGGACACCGGGCTGATCCTGGCGAACGGGCTGAACCTCGAATCCTGGTTCCAGCAGTTTATCGACCAGTTGGGCGATGTCCCCGTGGCCGTGGTCAGCGATGGGGTGGAACCCATGCCGATCACCAGCGGCGATTACAACGGCAAGCCGAACCCCCATGCCTGGATGGCGCTGGACTCCGCGCTGATCTATGTGGACAACATCGCGTCGGCGATGGCCCAGGCCGATCCCGCCAATGCCGCGACCTACCGCGCCAATGCCGATGCCTACAAGGCGCGGATCACCGCGACCATCGCCCCCCTGCGCACCGCCGCCCGCACCCTGCCCCCCGACCGCCGCTGGCTTGTCACCTCCGAGGGCGCATTCTCCTACCTCGCCCGCGACTTCGGCCTGCAGGAACTTTACCTGTGGCCGATCAATGCCGACGCGCAAGGCACACCCCAGCAGGTCCGCCATGTGATCGACGTGATGCGCGACAACGACGTCGGCGTGGTTTTTTCGGAATCCACCGTCTCGGACCGCCCTGCCCGGCGCGTGGCAGCGGAAACCGGCGCGGCTTATGGCGGTGTCCTCTATGTGGACAGCCTGTCGGAAGCGGATGGTCCCGTCCCCACCTATCTGGACCTGCTGCGCGTGACCTCGGAAACCATCGTGAACGGATTGCAGCATGACTGAAGGGATCGAGGTCCAGGGCCTGACCGTCGCCTATCGCAACGGCGTGACCGCGCTGCGGGACGCCAGCTTCACCGTCCCTCAAGGCTCCGTCACCGCCCTGGTCGGCGTGAACGGCGCCGGAAAATCCACGCTGTTCAAGGCGCTGATGGGCCTTCTGCCCCATGCCTCGGGCCAGGTCCGCATCGGGGGCGGCACCGTCGAACAGGCTTTGGCCCGCAACCTCGTCGCCTATGTCCCCCAAGCCGAGGAAGTGGACTGGACCTTCCCCGTGCTGGTCGAGGACGTGGTGATGATGGGCCGCTATGGTCACATGGGCTTCTTCCGCCGTCCCCGCCCCCTGGACCGCCAGGCGGTGGATGCGGCGCTGGCCCGCGTCGGCATGACCGACTTCCGCCACCGCCAGATCGGAGAACTGTCGGGCGGCCAGAAGAAGCGCGTCTTCCTGGCCCGCGCTATCGCGCAAGAGGCGCAGGTGATCCTGCTGGACGAACCCTTCACCGGCGTGGACGTGAAGACCGAGGAGGCGATCATCGCGCTCCTCAAGGCGATGCGGGACGAAGGCCGGGTGATGCTGGTGTCCACCCACGACCTGGGCTCGGTCCCCGAATATTGCGACCGGGTGGTGATGGTGAAGGGCACGGTTCTGGCAAGCGGCCCGACCGAGACGACCTTCACCCCCGAAAACCTGAAGCGGGCCTTCGGCGGCGTGTTGCGGCATTTCGTCCTTGGCGGCGCCGCGCTGCATGACGATGCCGACCAGCGCAGCCTGGATGTCTTCACCGACGACGAACGCCCTCTGGTCTTCTATGACCAGCGAGCCCGCAGGAAGGATGGCGAATGACGCAAGCCCATTCACCTTTGCACAAATATCCCACGGGGGTGCGGGGGTGTGAAACCCCCGCTGCCGACGCCTGATGCTGGAAACCCTGCTGATCCCCTTCACCTATGGTTACATGGCGAATGCCATCTGGGTCTCGGCCCTGGTCGGCGGCGTCTGCGCCTTCCTGTCGGCCTATCTGATGCTCAAGGGCTGGAGCCTGATCGGTGACGCCCTGTCCCACTCCATCGTCCCCGGAGTCGCGGGCGCCTATATGCTGGGCCTGCCCTTCGCGCTTGGCGCCTTCCTGTCGGGGGGGTTGGCGGCGCTGACCATGCTGTTCCTGAACAGCCGCACGGGGCTGAAAGAGGACGCGATCATCGGCCTGATCTTCACCGGCTTCTTCGGGATCGGGCTGTTCATGATCTCGCTGAACCCCGTCGCGGTCGATCTCCAGGCGATCACCATGGGCAACATCCTGGCGATTTCGCCCGGCGACACCTTGCAGCTGGCGATCATCGGAGGCGTCTCGCTGGTGATCCTGCTGGCGAAATGGCGCGACCTGATGGTGGTCTTCTTCGACGAAAGCCACGCCCGCACCATCGGCCTGCATCCCGGACGGCTGCGGGTGCTGTTCTTCACGCTGCTGTCAGCATCCACGGTCGCTGCCATGCAGACCGTGGGCGCCTTCCTGGTGATCGCCATGGTGGTGACGCCCGGCGCCACCGCCTATCTGCTGACCGACCGCTTTCCGCGGCTCATCGCCCTGTCGGTCGCCATCGGCACGCTCACCTCCGCCCTTGGCGCCTATGTCAGCTTCTTCCTGGACGGCGCGACAGGCGGCATCATCGTGGTCATGCAGACGTTGATCTTCCTGCTGGCCTTCATCTTCGCGCCAACGCACGGCCTCCTCGCCAGCCGCCGCCGCCGCATCCGGGGGGCCGTGGAATGACCTGGCTGACCGCCCCCTTCGCCTATCCCTTCATGGTCGAGGCGATGCTCATCACCGTCATCGTCAGCATCCCCGCCGCCCTTCTCAGTTGCTTCCTGGTGCTGCGGGGATGGGCGCTGATGGGCGACGGGATCAGCCATGCGGTTCTTCCCGGGATAGTCCTGGCCTATCTGGCCGGGATCCCGCTGCTGATCGGAGCCTTCGTCGCGGGCATGATCTGCGCGCTGTCGGCGGGCTGGCTGGATGCCAACAGCCGGGTCAAGCCCGACACCACACTTGGTGTCGTCATGGCGGGCATGTTCGGCTTGGGGATCGTGATCTATACGCAGTTCCCGACCGACGTGCATCTGGACCATATCCTGTTTGGCAACATCCTGGGGGTTGGGCGCGACGACTTCGTCTCGGCCGGGTCGATCTCGGCCGTGGTGGGCTTGATCTTGATCCTGAAATGGCGCGACTTCGCGCTGCTGGTCTTCGACCCCGTGCAGGCGCGGGTGGCGGGGCTGCCGACAGGCTGGCTGCATTACGGGATGCTGGCGATGATCTCGGCCGTGGTGGTCGCCATGCTGTCGGCCGTGGGGATCATTCTGTCGGTCGCCCTGCTGATCGCGCCGGGGGCCATCGCCTTCCTGCTGACCTCGCGGTTGCAGGCGATGCTGGCTCTGGCCGTCGCGGTCGGCATCGGGTCAAGCCTTCTGGGCATCTGGGCAAGCTTCTGGCTGGACAGCGCGCCCGCGCCCACTATCGTCGTGGTGATGACCGTGCTGTTCGCGCTGGTCTTCTTCTGGCGGCAGGCGACCGGAGGGCGCACCGCCGCAACCTGACAGAGGACGCGATGCTGCCCGACCGCAAAGCCTTTCCCCCGGATTTCACCTTCGGCGTCGCCACCTCGGCCTATCAGATCGAGGGATCAGGCCATGGCGGCGCGGGTCCGTCGCATTGGGACAGCTTCGCGGCCACGCCCGGCACCATTGCCGACGGCAGCAACGGCAGCATTGCCTGCGACCATTACCATCGCTGGCCCGAAGATCTGGACCTGATCCGCGACGCGGGCTTTTCAGCCTATCGCTTCTCGACCTCCTGGGCGCGGGTCATGCCGGACGGGGTGACGGCGAACCCGCAGGGTCTGGATTTCTATGACCGGCTGGTGGACGGGATGCTGGAACGCGGGCTGGCGCCTTACCTCACCTGCTATCACTGGGATCTGCCCGCTGCGCTGTCCGACCTGGGCGGCTGGCAGAACCGCGACATTGCCGCGCGCTTTGCCGATTACTGCGTGACGATCCACCGCCGGATCGGCGACCGGGTGGCCAGCACCGCCACCCTGAACGAACCATGGTGCATCGCCTGGCTGTCGCATTTCCTGGGCCACCATGCCCCCGGCCTGCGCGACATCCGCGCGGCCGCGCGCGCCATGCACCATGTCCTGCTGGCGCATGGCACGGCGATGCAGGCGCTGCGGACAGAGGGAGCGAAGAACCTCGGCATCGTGCTGAACTTCGAGACCGCGCAACCCGCCGACGACGGCCCCGACGCGGCCCGCGCGGCAGAGGTGCAGGATGCCATCTATAACCAGTGGTTCATCCGCGCCGTCATGGGCCAGGGCTATCCCCAGGCCGCACTTGAAGGGCTGGAGCCGCATCTGCCCCAAGGCTGGCAAGCCGACATGGAGACGATCGCGCCGCCGCTCGACTGGCTGGGCGTCAACTACTATACCCGGCGCCTTTACGCGGCAGGCGCGGGCCTCTGGCCGCAAGGCGAGGCCGTGGACGGCCCCCTGCCCAAGACGCAGATGGGTTGGGAAATCCGGCCCGAGGGCCTGACCGAGTTCCTGACCCGCCTTGCCCACGACCATGTGGGCAACCTGCCGATCCTTGTCACCGAAAATGGCATGTCCGCGGCGGCGGGCCCTGACATCACCGCCGACCCCCACCGCATCGCCTTCATCGGCGACCACCTGCGCGCGGCAAAGGCGGCGATGGACCAGGGCGTCAACCTGCGCGGCTTCTTCTATTGGTCGCTGCTGGACAATTTCGAATGGGGCTGGGGCTATGGCCCGCGCTTCGGGCTGGTCCATGTCGATTACGACACCATGGCCCGCACGCCCAAGGCCAGCTGGCACGCCTTCCGCAGGATGCTGCGGGGATAGCCTTGGTTGCGTCCAGGGGAGCCAGCGGCTATCTGAAGGCCTCAACGGAAATGCCAAGGGGCCATCATGATCGTCATCGCCGCCGCCATCATCGGGGCCGCTCTCGGCTGGCGCCGGGCCGGTCAGCTGGGCGGAGCGCCGCGCGACCGGGCGCAATATGCGGCGGCCTTTGCCGTGGCCTTTGCCGTGCTGGGCCTGTTCGCCACCGTCATTCTTGACCGGATGATCTGATGTTCATCCCGTTCCTCGACAGCCTGCGCCGGCAAGGAGTTCCGGTTTCGCTGCGGGAATGGCTGGACCTGATGGCCGGGATGCAGGCCGGGGTCGCGGGTTGGACGGTGGACGGCTTCTACCACCTGGCCCGGTTGGCTTTGGTCAAGGACGAGCGCCACATCGACCGCTTCGACCGCGCCTTTGCCGAGGCGTTCAGCGGCCTGGAAACGATCCCGGTCGAGGCGCTTGTGTCTGAGCAGGCGATCCCCCGCGAGTGGCTGGAAAAGCTGGCCGAGAAGCTGCTGACAGACGAGGAAAAGGCCCGCATCCAGGGCAGCGGCAGCTTCGAGGAGCTGATGCGCAAGTTGCGCGAAAGGCTGGCCGAACAGCAGTCCCCCCACCAGGGCGGCAGCAAATGGATCGGCACGGGCGGAACCTCGCCCTTCGGGGCCTATGGCTACAACCCCGAAGGGGTGCGCATCGGGCAGGACGAATCCCGCCACCGCCGCGCCGTCAAGGTCTGGGACAAGCGCGAGTTCCACGACTTCGACGATGGTGTGGAACTGGGCACCCGCAATATCAAGGTCGCGTTGAAGCGCCTGCGGCAATGGGCGCGGCACGGCGCGGCGGACGAACTGGACCTGCCCGCCACGATCCGCGCCACCGCCGATCACGGCTATATCGACGTGCAGACCCGACCCGAGCGCCGCAACGCGGTCAAGGTGCTGCTGTTCCTGGACGTGGGCGGGTCGATGGACGACCATATCCGCGTCGTGGACGAGCTGTTCTCGGCCGCCCGTGCCGAGTTCAAGCACATGGAGCATTTCTATTTCCACAACTGCCTTTACGAAGGCGTGTGGACCGACAACCGCCGCCGCTGGACCGAGCAGATGCCCACTTGGGACGTGCTGCACCGCTTTGGTCGCGACTACAAATGTATCTTCGTGGGCGATGCCTCGATGTCGCCCTACGAGATCGCGGTCGGTGGCGGGGCCAACGAACACTGGAACCCGGAACCGGGCGAGGTCTGGCTGCGCCGCGCCTGCGAGACCTGGCCCGACCACGTCTGGCTGAATCCCGTGCCGCAGGCGCATTGGGGCTATACCCAGTCCATCGCCATGATCGGGCAGATTTTTGAGGCCCGCATGATGCCCCTGACGCTGGACGGGCTGACGCAAGCCATGCGGATCCTCGGCTGACCTCTGGCGCAGGGGGCGGGACGCGACCATATTGCGGCCATGCTGAAGTTTACGCCGGTCATCCTGCTGATCCTGTACCTGGCCGCCATGTGGTTCTTTTCCCTGTGGCGGCTGAAGCAGGAACTGAACCAGAAATCGACGCCGCTGAACCATCCCCGCCTGACGCCGATGCTGGAACGGCTGGGCCGGGCCATGGACCTGCCCCCCGTCCGCGCCCATGTCTATGAGGTGGAGCCCGTCAACGGCCTTGCCGCCCCCGACGGGCGGATCTTCCTGACGCGCGGCTTCATCCGCAAGCTGGACGCAGGCGAGGTCACGCCCGAGGAACTGGCCAGCGTCATCGCCCATGAACTGGGCCATGTCTCGCACGGCCACGCCCGGCGGCGGATGATCGACTTCGCGGGCCAGAACGCCATCCGCATGGCCTTGGCCGGGGTGCTGGGCCGCATTCTCCCCGGTCTTGGCGCCTGGATCGCGGGGCTTGTCGCCGCTGCCGTTGCCGCCCGCCTGTCGCGCGAGGATGAATTCGAGGCCGACCGTTTCGCCAGCGCGCTGATGATCCGCGCGGGATTTGGCACCGGCCCGCAGATTTCCCTGTTCCAGAAGCTGGACCGGCTGACGGGAAATCGCGGCACGGCCCCGGCCTGGCTTTTGTCCCACCCGCCCGTGGCGCGCCGCATCGCTGCCATCCAGTCGCAGGAAGCCCGCTGGCGGCAGGGCTGAATCGGCTTGCGACACGCGGGGGTTGTCCTATGCTGCGCCCGCACCAGTGGACAGCATGATGACGCGACCCTTCCGCCGCCGGGTTTTGTACCTGCCCGGCTTCGATCCGATGCCCCCGCGGCGCTATCGCGAACTCTACCGCCGCGAATCGCGGAAGCAGGCGCAGGTCGGCGGCTACGACCTGACCATGGAGAAGCCCGCCTTGGGAAGCGGCTTCGGCTGGCGCACCCGCGCGCATTTCCCCGAAGGCGAGGCCGAGGCACAGGTCGAGGTGCTGGTCTGGGCCGACATGGTGCAGGCCTCGATGCAGGGCGGCATCCTTGCGACCTATGCGCAGATGGTGCGGACGGCATGGATCTATATCGGCTCGGGGGCGCTGCGGCGGCTGATGCGGCTGCGGCGGGGGCCGGTGCTTGCGGCGCTTTACCCGTTCGCTGTGCTCTTGCTGCAGCTGCTTGGCGCGATCATGGTCGCGGCGTTGGTGGGATGGGCGGTGGCGGCCCTGACCGGCCTGTCCTGGCTGGCCGCGATCCTTGCCCTTGCTGCCGCCTGGGGCACCCTGGCCCTTGCCGAACGCCAGGACCACCGGCTGTTCGCGCATTACCTGATGCATGACTATGCCTTCACCGCCAGCCTGCAAGGCGCCTATCCGCCCGGACTGGAGGCCCGGCTGGCGCAATTCGCCGACCGCGTGTCCCATGCCCTAAGTGAAGACATCGACGAGGTTCTGGTTGTGGGCCATTCCTCGGGCGCCTATCTGGCCGTGTCGCTGCTGGCCGATGTCCTCCGCCGGGGTGCCGTGACAACCCATAGCCCTGCCCTGGCGCTGCTGACCCTGGGGCATGTGGTGCCGATGGCCGCCTTTCTGCCACGCGCGCACCGCCTGCGGGCCGACCTTTCCTATCTCTCCGACAAGCCGGACCTGTTCTGGCTGGATGTCACCGCGCCGGGCGATCCCTGCAGCTTTGCCCTATGCGATCCGGTCGCCGTCACCGGCGTCGCGGGGCCGGGGCAACGCTGGCCGCTGGTGATCTCGGCCGCCTACACCCGGACCCTGTCGCCGCGCCAGCAACGCGCGTTGCGCTGGCGCTGGTTCCGGCTGCATCTGCAATACCTTTGCGCCTTCGATCAGCCGGGCGACTACGACTATTTCGCCATCACCGCCGGGCCGCGCCCTCTGGCCGAGCGTTTCGCAGGGCGCCGCCCCTCGCCCGGTCGCATCACTACTCCCGCCGGACCGGGGCTGCCATGATCCCGCCCCGTCCCCAGACCAGGGAAGGCCGGGGCAGCGTGTTGCGCCTTGCCCGCGCCTTCCGCCGGGTTCTGCTGTCGGCGCTACCCGAACGGCTGTATCGCGCCTGGATGGCCGAGTTTCGCAGCCCGCTGATCCACAGCTTCCTCTGCAACGATCCGGCCCTTGTGCGTCTGATCCTGAAGGACCGCCCCGGCGATTTCCCCAAGTCGGATCGCCTGCGCGCCGGACTGGCCCCCCTGCTGGGCGAATCCGTCTTTGTCACCAATGGCGCGCAATGGGCAGCAGCGCGCCGCATCATCGACCCCGCCTTCGAAGGGGGTCGCCTGCATGACAGCCTGCCCGCCATCTTCGCCGCAGCCGATGCCACCGTCGCCCGCCTGCGCCTCGGAGAACAGGATATCGAGCCGGAATGCAGCCATGCCGCCGCCGACGTGATCTTTCGCGCGCTGTTCTCGATGCCGATCGAACATGACATCGCGGCGCAGGTCTTCCGTGCCTTCCGCGCCCACCAGGACGCGCAGCCGGTGGTCAACCTCGCAGCCCTGCTGCCCTGGCCGCGCTGGCTGCCCCATCCCCATTCGCGCCGCACCCGCCAGACGGCGGCGGTGATCCGCAGCCTCATCACCCGGATGGTGGACGCCCGGATGCAGGCGATCCAGGACGGCAGCGCGCCCGATGACCTGGCGACGCGAATCATGACCACCCCCGACCCGCAGACGGGCCAGTGCTTCTCGGCGCCCCAGATGGTGGATCAGGTAGCGATCTTCTTCCTGGCGGGGCATGAGACAAGCGCATCGGCCCTGGCCTGGGCGCTGTGGCTGCTGGCGGCGCATCCCGAATGGCAGGACGCCGTGGCTACCGAGGCAGCGGGCCTGACCCCCGACATGGCCGGGATCAACGCCCTGCGAACCACCCGCGCGGTGTTCCGAGAAACGCTGCGTCTTTATCCGCCCGTCCCGATGATGGTCCGTGAGGCCTTGCAGTCCACGACCATGCGCGACCGCCCGGTCGCTCCCGGCGCGCAACTGGTCCTGTCGCCCTGGCACCTGCACCGCCATCAGCGGCTGTGGGATCGCCCCGACGACTTCGATCCCGGCCGCTGGAGCAGGCCCGAGGGCAAGTCCAGCGCCCGCGACGCCTTCATCCCCTTTTCCGCAGGCCCGCGCGTCTGCCCCGGCGCGGGCTTTGCCATGATCAAGGGCGTGGTGATGCTGGCCCGCATCGTCGCGGCCTTCCACCTGGCACCGGGCGCGCATCCCCCCGTCCCTGTCGCCCGCCTGACCGTCCGGGGCCGCGACGGCATCGCCGTCAGGCTGACGCCGCGCGAAAACCTTTTGCCAGCCGCTTGACATTCCCGTGCCGTGAGACAAAAAGGGCGCCAGTGGGGCCGTAGCTCAGTTGGTAGAGCGCGTCGTTCGCAATGACGAGGCCAGGGGTTCGATTCCCCTCGGCTCCACCAATTCTCTCCTATACCGCATCTCCGCGCCGCAGCGCATAATAGACGGCGCCACCCACGGCCACGCCGAAGAACCAGCCATAGGTGCCCCACCAGGCGGGCAGCAGCGTGGTGAAGGTCGGTAGGATCGACGAGAACACAATGCCGATGCCAAAGGCGATGAAAGCCTTGGAATGCCAGCCGTTGCCGAAGCGGAACTCTCCGTTTTCCTGATAGAGTGCCGCGACATCCAGGCGCGATCTGCGGATCAGGTAATAGTCCACCATGATGATGCCGAAGATCGGGCCCATGGTCGATCCGATGAAGTTCACGAAATGCGCGGCCCCCGTTTCCCAGGGCGCCCAGGGAAACAGCGCCAGCGAGATCAGCGCCAGCGAGATCAGCGCCGCGATATAGCCGCCGCCCTTGAAGGAAATCCGCGAGGGGAAGGTGTTCGAGAAATCGAAGGCGGCGGACACGAAGTTCGCGACCACGTTGATGCCCAGGGTCGCCACGGCGAATGTCAGGGCGGCAAGGATCGCCAGGAACAGGCTGTCGAACTTGGCCGAGATCTGTTCGGGATGGATCAGCACCTCGCCATAGACGGCATAGGCGGCGGTGGTGGTGACGCCCGCGACCAGGCAGAAGGCCAGCAGGTTCACCGGCAGCCCCCAAAGGTTGCCCTTCATCAGCGCGCGTTCGTCGGTGGCGTAACGCGAGAAGTCGCAGAAGTTCAGGTAGAGCGCCGCGAAATAGGTAATCCAGGTCGCGGCGACCGCAGCAAGGGCGGCAAAGCTGCCCGGTGCGGCGGTGACGCCCGCGTCGCGCGTGGCCTCGATCAGCACGTCCTGCGGGATTTCCGACCCGAAGGAGAAGGTGCCGGATTTCACCACCAGATAGACCGCCAGCACCAGCATCACGATCCAGACGGCGGGACCGGCCCAATCCTGGAAGCGGCGCACAGTCTCCATCCCGTTCTGGATGATCAGAAGCTGCGCGCCCCAGACGATCAGGAAGCAGATCACGGTCAGGGTCGAATGACCCAGGAAGAAGCTCGTCTCGTGGAATTGCAGCATGGCCGGGCTGCGGATCAGCAGCGCGACCAGGGCGCCTGCGGCAGCCGCCGTCTGCGCGCCATACCAGAAGCAGGCGACGACCGCGCGGACAAGGGCGGGCACATTGGCCCCGAAAGTGCCGAAGGACGCGCGCGCCAGCACCGGGAAAGGCACGCCGGTGCGCACGCCCGCATTGCCGACCATCGTCATCAGCACGAAGATCACCAGCGACCCGATGCCGATCGCCAGCACGAAATTGACGAAGCTGCCGCACAGCAGGAACAGGCTGGCGGCCAGGTAATAGCCCCAAAGGCTGTGAACGTCCGAGGTCCAGACGTTGAAGATCGAGAAGGCGCCCCATCTGCGTTCCTGCGCGGGCGCAAGATCCGCGTTGTAAAGGGCGGGCGACGGGCTGTGAAGCTGCATGGTGCCCCCTTGTGACGGTTGCGGGGCGGCACCCCATGCAGGGCTGCTGGCCCGGTCAGCGGATGTTCCGCCAAACCATCACGCCGCAGAGCGGACGCAAAATACAGAAAAATTGATTTCGGCGCCAAAAGTTTTCAGCCGCGCGGCAAAATGGCAGCACTGGCAGCGCAGGAAAACAGCCGCCAAGGCGGCTGTTCCATGTCGCGCGAAAAGCCGTCAGACCGCCAGGGCGCTCGCCTGCGTCTGGACCTGCGTCTCGCGGCGGTTGCGCAGTTCCTCGGCCACCAGGAAGGCCAGTTCCAGCGACTGGCTGGCGTTCAGGCGCGGATCGCAGGCGGTATGGTAACGGTCCGACAGATCCTCGTCCGTGACAGCGCGGACGCCGCCGGTGCATTCTGTCACATCCTTGCCGGTCATCTCGAAATGCACGCCGCCGGGGATGGTGCCCTCGGCCTTGTGGACGGCGAAGAACTCGCGCACCTCGCGCAGGATCGAATCGAAGGCCCGTGTCTTGTATCCGGTCGAGGACTTGATGACGTTGCCGTGCATCGGGTCGCAGGACCAGACGACATTCGCGCCCTCGGCCTGCACCGTCTGGATCAGGCGCGGCAGGTGGTCGCCGACCTTGCCCGCCCCGAAGCGCGCGATCAGCGTCAGCCGGCCCGGTTCGTTTTCCGGGTTCAGCCTGGCCATCAGCACCTTCAGGTCTTCCGCCGTGGTGGTCGGGCCGCATTTCAGCCCGATCGGGTTCTGGACCCCCCGGCAGAATTCGACATGCGCGCCATCGACTTGGCGGGTGCGGTCGCCGATCCAGATCATGTGGCCCGAGCCCGCGACCGGCAGGCCGGTGGTCGAATCGACGCGGGCCAGAGCCTCCTCATACTCCAGCAGCAGCGCCTCGTGGCTGGTGTAGAAATCGACCTTCGACAACTGGTGCGCGGTGTCGGAATTCACGCCCGCCGCCTGCATGAAGGCCATCGCGTCGGCGATGCGGCCCGCGATGTCGCGGTACTTCGCGGCTTCCGGCCCACCCACGAAATCGGCGATCCAGCTTTGGACGCGATGCATGTCGGCAAAACCGCCGGTCGAGAACGCGCGCAGCAGGTTCAGCGAGGCCGCAGCCTGGGTATAGGCCGCCAGCATCCGCTGCGGATCGGGGATCCGCGCTTCCGGCGTGAAGTCGAAGCCGTTGATGATGTCGCCGCGATAGCTGGGAAGCTCGACCCCGTTCATCACCTCGGTCGGCGCAGAACGCGGCTTGGCGAACTGGCCCGCCATGCGGCCGACCTTGATGACCGGCATCTGCGCGCCCCAGGTCAGCACCACCGCCATCTGCAACAGCAGCTTGAAGGTGTCGCGGATGTTGTCGGCGCTGAATTCGGCGAAGCTTTCGGCGCAGTCGCCGCCCTGCAACAGGAAGGCGCGGCCTGCCGCTGCCTGCGCCAGTTCGGCCTTCAGCCGCCGCGCCTCGCCTGCAAAGACCAGGGGCGGATAGCGGCGCAACTGCGCCTCGACCGCCTGGAGCGCCGCGTCGTCAGTATAGTCCGGCATCTGGACGCGGGGATAGGCGCGCCAGCCGGCCTTGTCCCAACTTTGGGTGGCGGTCTTGCGGTTCTCCTGCGTCATGGCACGCACTCCTTGGAAAATGGTCGTGACGGTATAGACGGGAATGGAACAAAGGAAAAGCCGGACTGCATGGCCGCCGTGCCTCTTGCGGCAGGCCGCAATCCCTGATGATGTGCGCCGATCACGCGCGAAGACTGCCCCATGCCATCCGACAAACCCCGCCGCTTCACGTTCCTGCTGCTGGACCGTTTCACCATGCTTCCCTTTACCGCGGCGATCGAGCCGCTGCGGCTGGCGAACCGCGCAGCCGACCGGCCGCTTTACGCCTGGCGTCTGGTCGGACCGGGCAAGGATCATGCCACCTGCTCGAACGGGACAAAGGTTGTCCTGGACGCATCCCTGGACGTGGATACCCTGGCCGAGCGCGACGATGTGGTCATCGTCTGCGGCGGGACCGACATCGCGCGCGAGGCGACGAAGCCGGTGCTGAACTGGCTGCGCAAGCAGGCGCGCGGGGGGGCGACCATGGGCGCCGTCTGCACCGGCGCCTGGATCCTGGCCGAGGCAGGGCTGCTGGACGGGCGAAAGGCCACGATCCACTGGGAAAACCATGACGGCTTTGCCGAGGCTTTCCCGCAGGTCGATCTGTATCGGTCCATTTTCGTCAATGACGGCAACCGGCTGACGGCGGCGGGCGGCACATCCTCGATCGACCTGATGCTGCACCTGATCGCCGAGGCGCATGGCGACGCCCTTGCGACCGAGGTGGCCGATCAGATGCTGCACACCGCCATCCGCACCGATCAGGACCGTCAGCGGCTGTCGATCCCCACGCGGATCGGGGTCAGAAATCCGCGCCTTGCCGCCGTGATCGCGCGAATGGAGGCGAATCTGGAAGATCCGATCAGCCCGGCCCAACTGGCGGCGGACGCGGGCATGTCCACGCGGCAGTTGGAACGGCTGTTCCGGCGATACCTGAACCGCAGCCCCAAGCGGTATTACATGGAAACCCGGCTGGCACGCGCCCGCAACCTGCTGATGCAGACCGAACTGCCGATCATCGAGGTCGCCTTGGCATCGGGCTTTTCCAGCCCTTCGCATTTCTCCAAATGCTACCGCGCCTTCTATGGCAGCACGCCTTATCGAGAGCGCGGGACGGGGGCCGCGGCCTCGCCATAGAAAAACCCCGGCGCGGGATGCCACGCCGGGGTTTTTTCGAAAAAACGGGACTGGATCAGTCCGGGAAGTTCGAATGGTTCGGGTCCAGGCCGATATGGGTGCCCAGGGCCTCCATATCCGCCAGCAGCTTGACGGCTGCGGTGACGACATCCTCGCCCGCCGAATCGCGCTTGGCCTCGGCCGTGCGGCGCTTGCGATGCACGTCGGACATCATCTCGTTGAAGACCTCTTGCGTGATCTCCTCGCGACGGTGGCCGCGTTCGGCCAGAAGGCTGACCGAATCGCCGCTGATCTCGACAAAGCCGCCGGTCACCGCGAAATCGGTCGCCGATCCGTCGGCGCCGATCACCGTGACCAGACCCGGCCGCAGCGTGACGATGGTGGGCGCATGGCCGGGCATGGCGGTCAGGTCGCCATCCGTGCCCGGCAGGCGCACCTCGCGCACGGGAACGGAGACAAGGCTCCGTTCCGGCGACACGAGGTCGAACTGCATGGTATCGGCCATTTCGCCCCCTTACGCGGCTTCAGCCGCGAGACGCTGGGCTTTCGCCTTCACCTCTTCGATGTCGCCGACCATGTAGAAGGCGGCTTCCGGCAGATGGTCATACTCACCGGCAACCACGGCCTTGAAGGACGCGATGGTCTTTTCCAGCGGCACCTGGACGCCGTCGGACCCGGTGAAGACCTTGGCCACGTCGAAGGGCTGCGACAGGAAGCGCTGGATCTTCCGGGCGCGGGCCACGGTCAGCTTGTCCTCTTCCGACAGTTCGTCCATGCCAAGGATGGCGATGATGTCCTGCAGCGACTTGTACTTCTGCAGGATCCCCTGAACGTCGCGGGCAACCTGATAGTGCTCCTCGCCGACAACGGCCGGGTCGAGGATACGGCTGTTCGAGTCGAGCGGGTCCACGGCCGGGTAGATGCCCAGTTCCGAGATCGCACGCGACAGCACGGTCGTGGCGTCCAGGTGGGCAAAGGTCGTGGCGGGCGCCGGGTCGGTCAGGTCGTCGGCCGGAACATAGACGGCCTGGATCGAGGTGATCGAGCCGTTCTTGGTCGAGGTGATGCGTTCCTGCATCGCGCCCATGTCGGTGGCCAGCGTCGGCTGATAGCCCACGGCGGACGGGATGCGGCCCAGCAGAGCCGACACTTCCGAACCGGCCTGCGTGAAGCGGAAGATGTTGTCCACGAAGAACAGAACGTCGGTGCCGGTGGCGTCGCGGAACTGCTCGGCCACGGTCAGGCCGGTCAGGGCCACGCGCATCCGCGCTCCGGGAGGTTCGTTCATCTGGCCGTAAACCAGGGCCACCTGGCTTTCCGCCAGGTTGTCCGGCTTGATGACGCCCGATTCCACCATCTCGTGGTACAGGTCGTTGCCCTCACGGGTCCGTTCGCCAACGCCCGCGAACACGGAATAGCCCGAGTGCACCTTGGCGATGTTGTTGATCAGTTCCATGATCAGAACGGTCTTGCCCACGCCGGCGCCGCCGAACAGGCCGATCTTGCCGCCCTTGGAATAGGGGGCCAGCAGGTCGATGACCTTGATGCCCGTGACCAGGATCTCGGAACTGGTCGCCTGCTGCGCGAATTCCGGCGCGGGCTGGTGGATCGCGCGGCGCTCGGTCGCGTTGATCGGGTCGCCTTCGTCAACGGGCTCGCCCACGACGTTCAGGATGCGGCCCAGCGTCACGTCGCCGACCGGCACGGTGATCGGGCCGCCGGTGTCGGTCACGCGTTCGCCCCGGACCAGACCTTCGGTCGAGTCCATGGCGATGGTGCGGACGGTGTTTTCGCCAAGATGCTGGGCCACTTCCAGGATCAGCTTCTTGCCGTTGTTGGTGGTTTCCAGCGCGTTCAGAATCGCCGGCAGGTGATTGTCGAACTGCACGTCAACGACGGCGCCGATCACCTGCGTGATTTTACCATTGGCCTCTGCCATGTGATTACCCCTACGTGTCAGAGCGCCTCGGCGCCCGAGATGATTTCGATGAGTTCCTTGGTGATCGCGGCCTGACGCGAGCGGTTGTACTCGGTCGTCAGACGGTCGATCATCTCGCCCGCGTTGCGCGTGGCGTTGTCCATGGCCGTCATCCGCGCCCCCTGTTCGGAGGCCGCATTTTCCAGAAGCGCCGCAAAGATCTGCGTCGCGACCGAACGCGGCAGCAGGTCGGCCAGGATGGCCTCCTCGCCGGGTTCGTAATCATACAGCGCCGTGGCGCCGCCGGTCGTCCCGCCTTCGGGCATTTCGGCGGGGATGATCTGGCGCGCGGTCGGAACCTGGCTGATCACCGATTCGAAACGGTTGTAGAACAGGGTCGCGACATCGAAATCGCCCGCCTCGAAGCGGTCCAGAATGTCGTCCGCGATGTCGCGGGCGTTGTCATAGCCGACGCGCTTGACCTCGGACATGTCCACATGGCTGACGAACAGGCTGCCATAGTCGCGCTTGAGCTGCTCGCGGCCCTTCTTGCCGACGGTCAGGATCGCGACCTCTTTCCCTTCGCCCCGCAGGCGGTCGGCGTGCTGCCGGGCCAGCTTGACGATGGTGCTGTTGAAGCCGCCCGCCAGGCCGCGTTCCGAGGTCATCACGACCAGCAGATGCTTGCGGTCGGCGCCCGTCCCGGCCAGCAGGCGCGGCGCCGATGCCGAACCGGCCGCATTTGCGGTCAGCCCGGCCATCACCGCCACCATGCGGTCGGCATAGGGGCGCGCAGCCTCCGCCGCGTCCTGCGCGCGGCGCAGTTTCGCGGCGGCGACCATCTGCATCGCCTTCGTAATCTTCCGCGTGTTCTTGACGCTTCCGATCCGGTTCTTGAGATCCTTGAGACTGGGCATCTATTCCCCCTCTCAGGCGCGGGTCTTGTTGTATGCGTCCAGAGCGGTCTTGATCGCGTCTTCCAGATCGCCCGAAACCTTGCGGTCGTTGCGGGTCATGTCGTCCAGCAGGTCGGCCTTCTGGTTGCGCAGGAACTGGATCAGCCCCTCTTCCCAGGCGACCACGTCCTTGACCGGGACGTTGTCGATATAGCCCTTGGTGCCGGCATAGATGACGATCACGATTTCCGCGTTCGTCAGCGGACGATACTGCGGCTGCTTCATCAGCTCGGTCAGGCGCGAGCCGCGGTTCAGCAGGCGCTGCGTCGCGGCGTCAAGGTCGGACCCGAACTGGGCGAAGGCCGCCATCTCGCGATACTGGGCCAGTTCCAGCTTGACCGGACCGGCGACGGATTTCATCGCCTTGGTCTGGGCGGCCGAACCCACGCGGGACACGGACAGGCCGGTGTTCACGGCCGGACGGATGCCCTGGAAGAACAGTTCGGTTTCCAGGAAGATCTGGCCGTCGGTGATCGAGATCACGTTGGTCGGGATATAGGCCGACACGTCGCCCGCCTGCGTCTCGATGATCGGCAGCGCGGTCAGCGAGCCTGCACCATTGGCTTCGTTCAGCTTGGCCGAACGCTCCAGCAGGCGGGAGTGCAGGTAGAACACGTCGCCCGGATAGGCTTCGCGTCCGGGCGGACGGCGCAGCAGCAGCGACATCTGGCGATAGGCCACGGCCTGCTTGGACAGGTCGTCATAGATGATCAGCGCGTCCATGCCGTTGTCGCGGAAGTATTCGCCGATCGCGGTGCCCGAATAGGGCGCCAGGAACTGCATCGGCGCGGGGTCGGACGCGGTCGCGGCCACGACGGTCGTATAGGCCATGGCGCCGGTTTCTTCCAGCTTCTTCACCAGCTGGGCCACGGTCGAACGCTTCTGGCCGACGGCGACATAGACGCAGTGCAGCGTCTTCATGCCCTCGGCTTCGCGGCCATTGTAGTTCAGCTGGTTCAGGACGGTGTCCAGCGCGATGGCGGTCTTGCCGGTCTGGCGGTCGCCGATGATCAGTTCGCGCTGACCGCGGCCCACCGGGATCATGGCGTCAACCGACTTCAGGCCGGTCGCCATCGGCTCGTGCACCGATTTGCGCGGCATGATGCCGGGGGCCTTCACGTCGGCGATGCGGCGCTCGGCCGCGTCGATCGGGCCCTTGCCGTCGATCGGGTTGCCCAGCGCATCCACCACGCGGCCCAAGAGGCCCTTGCCGACCGGCACGTCCACGATGGAGCGGGTGCGCTTGACGGTGTCGCCTTCGCGGATCGAGCGGTCGTCGCCAAAGATCACGATGCCGACGTTGTCGGTTTCAAGGTTCAGCACCATGCCCCGGACGCCGCCGGGGAATTCCACCATCTCGCCCGCCTGCACCTTGTCCAGGCCATAGACGCGCGCGATGCCGTCGCCCACCGACAGCACCTGGCCGACCTCGGCCACCTCGGCCTCCTGGCCGAAATTCCTGATCTGATCCTTGAGGATGGCCGAAATCTCGGCAGCCTGGATTCCCATTATCCGACCTCTTTCATGGTATTCTGGAGGGAAGCGAGCTTCGAGCGGATCGAGCTGTCGATCATCTGCGAGCCCAGCTTGACGATCATGCCGCCGATGAGGCTTTCATCAACGCGCGTGTTCAGTTTGACGATCTTGCCCGACTTCTGCGCCAGCGTGTCGCGCAGGCGCGCCTGCTGGTCGTCCGTCAGCGCGACCGCGCTTGTCACATCGGCCGTCACCTCGCCGCGTTCGTCGGCGATCAGCGCCTGCAGCTGGCGAACCAGTTGCGGCAGCACGAATAGGCGGCGGTTGCGGGCCATCAGCTGCAGCGTGTTCGCCAGCACGGGCGAAAAGCCCATCCGCTGCGCGATCGCGGCAATCGCGGCGGACTGCTGGTCGCGCGTGTAGATGGGCGAGTTGATCAGGTCGCGCAGATCGGCGCTGTCCTCCAACGCGGCGCGCAGATCGGCGGTCTGCTGGGCCAATGCGTCCAGCCCCCGTTCTTCCCTGGCGATGTCGAAGACGGCCTGCGCATAGCGCCCGGCGATGCTCTGGGACATGGAAACAGAGTTGGCCACGGTCATCCTTTACGGTTTGCGCAAACCCCGCTGGCGGGCCGGCTGTCTTGCCGGTCTGTCGCGGGGGTGCGGGTCGCATTCTGACGGCTTCAAAGGGCCGTTCTGAAATCTGCGGCGTCTCTAGCAGGTGAATCCGGCTCGGGCAACCGGCTAGAACACGGAAAAAAGACGGATTGCGACCTTCGGACGCGGTCATCGCCCCGCAGGCAGGCCGACAGTTCGGACCAAAGCGCGTCTCGGGCTTTTTGCGCGCGGCCTTCCCGGCCAGAAACAGCCCGGCGTGGACGGCCAGCCTTGCGGCTGACAGGGCACGCCGGGCTTCACTGGCAACGAGCACAGGACAGGCATTCCGTACCGCATCGTCGGGCAGGCGAGACGGAAGCACTTGGTAACAGCAGGCTACTCGCTACAAGCATCGCTATAGGCCATAATGCTGCGCTGCGGCAGTTCACCTTATGGACAGGTCCAAGGCGATTCGGGCGCCAAACCCCTCAGTTTTCCTGCAGATGATGCAAGTTTCGGGCCACCGGGGCGCGGGCCGGGCGCGGCTTCACGACACCGTCCAAGATCTCCAGCGGATTGGGAACGTGGACGCGCTGTTCGGGCCCGATGGGCGCGCGCACCTGCTTCGACACCTCCATCAGCACCACGCCCGCGATCAGCACGCGGCTGATGCGCGTGCCAGTCCGTTCCCACATCTGGGCGCTGCCCAGCCAGAAGCGCCGGTCCGAGGGCGGGATATAGACGGCCGAGCCATGCCATTCGGGGACAAAGCCCGCGCGGCGCGCCTGCGTCTCGATCTGCCCGCTGGTATAGCTGCGCCCGAAGCCGAAGGGCGTGCGGTCCGATGCGGCCCACAGGCCCGCCCGGTTCGGCACCATGACCATCATCCGCCCGCCGGGGCCAAGCACGCGCCATGCCTCGGCCAGCAGAGCGGCGGGGTCGTCGCTGGTCTCCAGCCCATGCAGCATGACCAGCCGGTCCACACTGCCGGTTTCCAGCGGCCAGGCGATCTCGTCGCACAGGACGCTGTGGTTCGGCATCCCGGCGGGCCATGCCATCACCCCCTGCGGGCCGGGCATCAGCGCCGTGACCCGCCGCGCCGTCGCCAGATAGGGCCGCAGCATCGGCGCGGCAAAGCCGAAGCCCGCGACGTTCATGCCGGTGCAGCCCTGCGGCAGCCAGCGGGCCACCAGCCTGTCGCGCAGGATGCGCTGCACGACGCGGCCAAGCGCCCGCTGGTAATAGAAGCTGCGGAGATCCGCGATATCGTGGTGCATTGCGCCCCGGCCCGGCTTTTGACAGGCTCGACCTCACCACAGGAAAGAGGATTTGCCAATGCCGCTGGAACTGGTCACGCTGCGCTGCCTGAAGGACAACTATGCCTATCTGCTGCATGGCGACGAGGGCACCGTCCTGATCGACGCGCCCGAGGCCGGGCCGATCCTGCGCGAACTGGCGCAGCGCGGCTGGACCCTCTCCGCGATCCTGCTGACCCATCATCACGCCGACCACACCGACGGCGTGGCCGAGATTGTGCGCAAGACCGGCGCCACCGTGATCGGGGCCGCGGCGGACGCGCACCGCCTGCCCCCCCTGGACCTGCGGATCACGCCGGGCGAACCGCTGGAAGTCCTGGGCGAGCCGGTCGCGGTCATCGACGTGTCGGGCCACACGGTGGGCCATGTCGCCTTTCATTTCCCGCAATCGGGATACGCCTTCACCGCCGACAGCCTGATGGCGCTTGGCTGCGGACGCCTGTTCGAAGGGACACCCGCGATGATGTGGGACAGCCTGTCCCGCCTGAGCGCCCTGCCGCCGGAAACGCTGATCTGTTCGGGCCACGACTATTGCGCGGGCAACGGCGCCTTCGCGCTGTCCGTCGATCCCGGCAACCAGGCGCTGCGCGACCGGCTGGCGGCGGTGCAGGAGGCCCACCAGCCCTGCGCGCCCGCAACCCTTGCGCTTGAACGCGACACCAACCCCTTCCTGCGGGTCGGGGCGCTGCGGGCGTCGCTGGGCATGGAGAACGCGCCTGACGCCGATGTCTTCGCCCGCCTTCGCGCCATGAAGGATGCGTTCTGAACGGCAGGTGAAAGCGCCGCGCCGGGGCTGCGCTTGAAATCCGCCCCGCGGCGCATCACATCTGCCTCAACAGTGGGAAAATCGTGGCATGGGCGTGAAAAAGCACTTGATGCCGGCTGATTTCCACCAAATCTTAACTCTATCGTGACAGTCTGGGCAGGTGGGCCCCAAGATATGCCCATACCGCCAGTCGACTGACAGGAGACGACCGTGCCAAGCTTCTCGACTTCCTTGGAACAGGCCATTCACCAGGCGCTTGCCCTGGCGAACGAACATCGACACGAGCTTGCCACGCTCGAACACCTGCTGCTGGCCCTGACCGAGGAACCGGACGCAGTCAAGGTGATGCGGGCCTGCAATGTCGATCTGGACGAACTGCGCAAGCTGCTGATCGACTTCATCGAGGACGATCTCTCGACGCTGATCACCGATGTCGAGGGCTCCGAGGCCGTGCCGACCGCCGCCTTCCAGCGGGTGATCCAGCGCGCGGCCATCCATGTCCAAAGCTCGGGCCGGCAAGAGGTCACGGGCGCCAATGTGCTGGTGGCGATCTTCGCCGAACGCGAATCCAACGCGGCCTTCTTCCTGCAGGAAATGGACATGACCCGTTACGACGCGGTCAACTTCATCGCGCATGGCGTGGCGAAGAACCCGTCCTTCAACGAAAACCGCAAGGTCGTGGGATCGGACGAGCCCGAGCAGAAGCAGGCCGAGGCCGCGCAGGAATCCAAGGACGAAACCGCCCTTGGCAAGTATTGCGTGGACCTGAACGCCAAGTCGAAAAAGGGCGACGTGGACCCCCTGATCGGCCGCGAGGCCGAGGTGGAACGAGCGATTCAGGTTCTCTGCCGCCGGCGCAAGAACAACCCGCTGCTGGTGGGCGATCCGGGCGTGGGCAAGACCGCCATCGCGGAAGGTCTGGCCCTGAAGATCACGCGTGGGGAAACCCCGGATGTGCTGGCGGGGGCCACGATCTTCTCGCTCGACATGGGCGCGCTGCTGGCGGGCACCCGCTATCGCGGCGATTTCGAGGAACGGCTGAAGGCCGTCGTGAAAGAGCTTGAAAACCACCCCGACGCGATCCTGTTCATCGACGAAATCCATACGGTGATCGGCGCGGGCGCGACCTCGGGCGGGGCGATGGATGCGTCGAACCTGCTGAAGCCCGCGCTGTCGGGCGGCAAGCTGCGCTGCATGGGGTCCACCACCTACAAGGAATTTCGCCAGCATTTCGAAAAGGACCGCGCCCTGTCCCGCCGGTTCCAGAAGATCGACGTGAACGAGCCTTCCGTGGCCGATACGGTGAAGATCCTGATGGGCCTGAAGCCCAGCTTCGAAAAGCACCACGACCTGCGCTATACCAACGAGGCGATCAAGTCGGCGGTGGAACTGGCCAGCCGCTATATCAACGACCGCAAGCTGCCCGACAGCGCCATCGACGTGATCGACGAGGCGGGGGCGGCCCAGCACCTGGTCAGCGAAAGCAAGCGCCGCAAGACGATCAGCCCCAAGGAGATCGAGGCCGTGGTGGCCAAGATCGCCCGCATCCCACCGAAGAACGTCAGCAAGGACGATGCCGAGGTTCTGCGCGACCTGGAAGCGACCTTGAAGCGCGTGGTCTTCGGCCAGGACGCGGCGATCACCGCGCTGTCCTCGGCCATCAAGCTGGCGCGGGCGGGCCTGCGCGAGCCCGAAAAGCCTATCGGCAACTATCTGTTCGCCGGCCCGACCGGGGTGGGCAAGACCGAGGTCGCCAAGCAGCTGGCCTCGACCCTTGGGGTGGAACTCTTGCGCTTCGACATGTCGGAATACATGGAGAAGCACGCGGTTTCCCGCCTGATCGGCGCGCCTCCGGGCTATGTGGGCTTTGACCAGGGCGGGATGCTGACCGACGGCGTGGACCAGCACCCGCATTGCGTGCTGCTCTTGGACGAGATCGAGAAGGCGCACCCGGATGTCTACAACATCCTGTTGCAGGTGATGGACCACGGGAAACTCACCGACCATAACGGCCGTCAGGTGGATTTCCGCAACGTGATCCTGATCATGACCTCGAACGCGGGCGCGTCCGACATGCAGAAGGCGGCGATCGGCTTTGGCCGCGACAAGCGCGAGGGCGAGGATACGGCTGCCATCGAGCGGACCTTCACGCCCGAGTTCCGCAACCGCCTGGACGCGATCATCAGCTTTGCCGCGCTGTCCCGCGACGTGGTGGTCCATGTGGTCGAGAAGTTCGTGCTGCAACTGGAAGCCCAGCTCATGGACCGCAATGTCCATATCGAGCTGACCCCGGAAGCTGCCGACTGGCTGGCCGAGAAAGGTTACGACGACAAGATGGGCGCCCGTCCCCTGGGCCGCGTGATCCAGGAACACATCAAGAAGCCGCTGGCCGAGGAACTGCTGTTCGGCCGGCTGATCAAGGGCGGCGTGGTCCGCGTGAAGATCGAGGACGACAAGCCCGTCTTCGACATCACCGGCCCCGACGCCCCCCGTATCGGCAAATCCAAGACGCCTCTGCTGACGGCGGATTGATCGCCAGCCAAGCCACGAAGCCCCGCCCGACCCTGTCGCGGCGGGGCTTCCTATTGCGCGGCCTGCGCTTTCCCGGCCTTGGCCTTGGCGGCCAGGTCGCGGGCGACGGCGAAGGCGCCCTTGATACGGTCGGCATCGGACTTCCAGTCGCGCGCCACGAAGATCTTGTTGTCGGTGACCTTGGCCTGGCCATGCTGTTCGGTCAGGAACTCGACCAGACCGGCGGGGTTCGGGAACCTGTCCATGTGGAATTGGACCGTTGCCCCCTTCGGCCCGGCATCCAGCCGCGAGATGTTCGCGCGTTTCGCCATGGCCTTGATGCGGATGACCAGCAGCAGGGTGTTCACCTCGCGCGGCAGGGGACCGAAGCGGTCTATCAGTTCGGCGGCAAAGCCCTCAAGCTCGACCTTGGTGGTCAGGCCGGACAGGCGGCGGTAAAGGCCAAGCCGCACGTCCAAGTCGGGGATATAGCTTTCCGGGATCGTGACAGGGACGCCCAGGTTCAACTGCGGCGCCCATTCGTCCTCGGGCGTGCCTTCGATCTCGCCCGACTTCAGCTTGGCGATGGTTTCCTCCAGCATCTGCTGGTAAAGCTCAAACCCGACTTCCTTGATATGGCCCGACTGCTCCTCGCCCAGCAGGTTGCCGGCTCCGCGCAGGTCCAGGTCCTGCGATGCCAGGTTGAAGCCCGCGCCAAGCCCGTCGATGGAGCCCAGGAATTTCAGCCGCCGCATGGCCTGCGGGGTCAGCGGCTGGCGCGGCTTGGTGGTCAGATAGCAATAGGCGCGCGTCTTGGACCGCCCCACCCTGCCCCGGATCTGGTAAAGCTGCGCCAGGCCGAACATGTCGGCGCGCCAGACGATCATGGTGTTGGCGGTCGGGATGTCGAGGCCGCTTTCCACGATGGTGGTCGCCAGCAGCACGTCATGGCTGCCGTCGTAGAAGGCGTTCATCCGCTGGTCCAGATCGCCCGCCGCAAGCTGGCCGTGGGCGACGATATAGCTGACCTCGGGCATGTTTTCCTGCAGCCAGTGTTCGACATCGGGCAGGTCGGCCAGGCGCGGGACGACGAAGAAGCTCTGCCCGCCCCGGTATTTCTCGCGCAGTAGGGCCTCGCGCACGGTGACGCTGTCGAATTCGCTGACATAGGTGCGGATCGACAGGCGGTCCACGGGCGGCGTGCCGATCACCGACAGGTCGCGCACGCCCGTCAGCGACAGTTGCAGCGTGCGCGGGATCGGCGTGGCGGTCAGCGTCAGGACATGGATGTCGCTGCGCAACTCCTTGAGCCGTTCCTTGTGGGCCACGCCGAAATGCTGTTCCTCGTCGATGATCAGCAGGCCGAGGTTCTTGAAGCGGACCCCCTTGGCCAGCACCGCATGGGTGCCCACCACAATGTCCACCGTACCGTCAGACAGCCCTTCGCGCGTCTTGGCCGCGTCCTTGGCGGAAACGAAGCGCGACAGCGGGCGCACGGCAATGGCGGTGCCACGAAAGCGTTCGGCGAAGGTCTTGAAGTGCTGGCGCGCCAGCAGCGTCGTCGGCGCCACCACCGCAACCTGCATCCCTTGGCTGGCGGCGATGAAGGCCGCGCGCATCGCGACTTCGGTCTTGCCGAAGCCCACGTCGCCCACGATCAGCCGGTCCATGGGGCGGCCCGCCGCCAAATCCTCGGTCACGTCCTCGATGGCAGAAAGCTGGTCCTCGGTCTCGCTGTAGGGGAAGCGGGCGGCGAAGGCCTGCCAGTCGTGATCCTCGGGCTCCAGCACGGGGGCGGCGCGCAGCAGGCGTTCGGCGGCGACGCGCATCAGCTTGTCGGCGATCAGCTTGATGCGTTCCTTGAGGCGTGCTTTCCGCGCCTGCCAGGCGCCGCCGCCAAGCCGGTCCAGCAGGCCTTCCTCATGCCCGTAGCGGGACAGCAGTTCGATATTCTCGACCGGCAGATAGAGCCGGTCGCCGCCCGCATATTCCAGCGCCACGCAGTCATGCGGCACGCCTGCGGCCTTGATCGTCTCCAGCCCGGTATAGCGCCCGATGCCGTGTTCGACATGCACGACCAGATCGCCCGGCGTCAGGCTGGTGGTGTCCTTCAGGAAGTTGTCGGCCTTCCGGCGCTTCTTGGCCCCCCGGATCAGCCGGTCGCCCAGCACGTCCTGTTCGGAAATCACTGCCAGCTTGCCAAGCGCCTGCCCGTCGGCGACGAAGCCTTCGTCCAGCGGCCAGACCGCCAGACCCACCGTGCCAGGCTTCTCGGCCAAGTCGCGGATGTCGCCAATGCGCTTGGTGCCCCCCAGGCCCTCATCGGCCAGCAGCCCCGACAGGCGATCCCGCGCGCCGTCCGAAAAGCTGGCGATGATGACCCGGTGATCCTTGGAAAGCATCTTCACATGATCGGCCAGAGCCTTGAATAGGTTGATGCTTTCGGCCTGGCGTTCCGGCGCGAAGTTGCGACCCACGCGCCCGCCCGCGTCCAGCACCCCCGGCCCCGGCGGCTGTGGCAGAACCGACAGGCGCAGCGTACGGTGGCGCGACAGCCAGTCGTTCCACTCGTCATCCGTCGGGAACATCGCGTCAGGCGGCACGGGCTTGTAGACCGTGTCGCTGCGGCCCTTGGCGGCCATGGCGGCCTTTCGCGCCCCGAACTGTTCCTGGATCATGCCGCGGCGGGCGTCGATCACCTGCCCCACATGGTCGTCCAGCACCACCGAGGCGCCGGGCAGATAGTCGAACAGGCTTTCCATGCGGTCGTGGAACCAGGGCAGCCAGTGTTCCATCCCCGCCATCTTGCGGCCCGCGCTGACGCTTTCATAAAGCGGGTCGTTGGTGCCGCCGCCATATTCCGTGCGATAGTTCTGGCGAAAGCGGGTGATCGCGTCTTCGTCCAGGATCACCTCGGACATGGGCGCAAGCTCGATCCGCGACAGCTTCTCGGTGGTGCGCTGCGTTTCCGCGTCAAAGCGGCGGGCGCCGTCCAGAACGTCGCCGAACAGGTCCAGACGCACGGGACCGGATTCACCGGGCGGGAAGATGTCGATGATGCCGCCTCGCACGGCATAGTCGCCCGGTTCCGTCACCGTGGGCGATTGCGTGAAGCCCATGCGCACCAGGAAATCGCGAAGCGCGCCTTCGTTGATGCGGTCGCCCACGCGGGCGACGAAGCTCGCCCCCGCCACCAGATCGCGGGCGGGCACCCGCTGCAGCACGGCGTTCAGCGTGGTCAGCAGCACGAACGGCCCCTTGACCGCTCCCTGCGCCAGACCGGCCAGCGTCGCCATCCGCGCCGCCTGGATATCGGGCGAGGGCGAGACGCGGTCATAGGGCGTCGTGTCCCAAGCCGGGAAATCCAGCATCGCGAGGTCGGGCGCCAGGAAGGCCAGGGATGCGCGCATCGCGGCCATGCGGCGGTCGTCGCGGGCAATGTGGATCACGGGGGAACCGCGAGCGGCTTCGCGCGCGATCAGGGCGGCGTCATAGCCTTCGGGCGCGCCAGAAAGGATCAGGTGTTCGGCCATGGGCGTGAGGTAAAGTGCGGGACGGCGGAGTCAAGGTCAGAAGCCATAGGGATGGACCACCGACCACAGTGCGCCCCACAGGGCCGTGATGGCCACCGCCGCCATGGACAGGATCGTGACCAGCCGCCGGTGGATGACCATGCGCCTGACCGCCTCGGCCGCCGTATCGGGGATTGGCCGGGCGCCTTGCTCGGCTGCCTCCAGCAGCGGCATCAGGCGGCGGGCCAGGACCACGCGCATCCAGAACAGGATCGCAAGGGGCAGCAGCAGCAGAAAACCCGCCAGCGCCAGTTCCAGCGCATAGCCGATGCCCATGATCGCCAGCGATGTCAGCCCGAAGCCCGTCAGCGCCAGAAGGATCACCCCCTCCTGCGCGCCAAGCCGCCAGCGCGGCAGCATCAGCGACAGCCAGTCCAGCAGGTGCAGGACCGCCGGGGACTCGCCCTCGCCCGCCTGCACGGCGCTGCGGGCGCGGCTGACGATCTCGACCGGGACGCCGATCACGCTGCGGCCGGTCAGCGACCAGGTGCCGATCACCACGAGCCAGTACCAGATCGTGCCAAAGGACCGGCTGTCCAGAAAGCCGATCAGGCTGTCGAATTGAGGCACGCGGGCTTCCTTGTCCTTGGTCGCGGGCGACCTTAGAACGGTCATGGGCAAAGGAAAAGCCGTCCCGCCCGAATAAGGAACATGCCATGCCGACGCCGATCATCGCCCCCTTCCCCGCCTCGCGCCTGCGCCGCTTGCGCCGCACGCCCGCGATCCGCGCCATGGTGTCGGAATGCGACGTGACGCCCGCCAACCTGATCTGGCCCATCTTCGTGACCGAGGTCGCGGGGGCCGAGGGCGAGATCGGATCCATGCCCGGCGTGGAACGGCTGACCCTGGACGGCGCGCGGCGCGCGGCGGAACGGGCGGCAAGGCTGAACATCCCGGCCATCTGCATCTTTCCCCATTCCGACCAGGATCTTAAGACGGAAACCTGCGAACGCGCCTGGGATCCCGACAATATCGGCAACCAGGCCATCCGCGCGGTCAAGGAAACCGTGCCCGAACTGGCGGTGATGACTGACATCGCGCTGGATCCCTATAACGCCAACGGCCATGACGGCATCGTCGTGAACGGCGAGATCCTGAACGACGAAACGGTCGAGGCCCTGGTGCGCATGGCCCTGGCCCAGGCGGAAAGCGGGGCCGACATCCTGGGGCCAAGCGACATGATGGACGGGCGCATCGGCGCGCTGCGCGGCGCGCTGGAAGCGGCGGGCCACAAGCATACGGCGATCCTGTCCTATGCGGCCAAGTTCGCCTCCAGCTTCTATGGCCCGTTCCGGGACGCGGTCGGCGCCTCGGGGCGGCTGGTGGGCGACAAGAAGACCTATCAGGTCAATCCCGCCAACCGCGGCGAGGCGATCCGCTGCGTCGCCCGGGATCTCGCCGAGGGCGCGGACATGGTCATGGTCAAGCCCGGCCTGCCTTATCTGGACATCTGCCGGGCGGTGAAGGACCAGTTCGGCGCACCGACCTTCGCCTATCAGGTCAGCGGCGAATACGCGATGCTGGAGGGTGCCATCCGCAACGGCTGGCTGTCGCGGGATGCCATGTTCGAGAGCCTTTTGTGTTTCCGGCGCGCGGGTTGCGACGGGATCCTCACCTATTTCGCGCCCCTGGTGGCCGAGGCGATCGCCGCGCGCGCCTGACCGCAGGCGGTCCGCCGCCCGTGCCCCCGCCCGTGCCCCGTGGGCGGGTGACAGGGGGGCGGAAATCCTCTAGCATCCGCGCCAAAAGGCCGGATCACCCGGCGCGACAAAGCGGGGGCACGTGATGAGCAGAGATTTCCAGGCCAGGATCGGCCGTCGCATGGTGCTGAAGGGCGCCGCCGGCACCGCCGCGCTTGCCCTTGCCGGGTGCAGCAACGCGGTGGGCACGAACGCCGCCGCGCAACTGGACGCGCGGGTCGATGCGACGCATAACTATCTGATCCAGAACTATCCGTCTGCGCAGTCTCTGGTGCAGAACGCGCGCGGCGTGTTGTACATGCCCCTGATGACCGAGGCCGCGCTTGGCCTGGGCGGCGCCTATGGTCAGGGCGCGCTGCGGATCGGCGGGGCGACGGTGGATTACTACTCCGCCACGCGCGCGACCGTGGGCCTGCAGGCGGGCGCGCAGCAATATGCGCATGTCCTGATCTTCCAGACGGATGCGGCGCTTGCGTCCTTCCGCGCCTCACCCGGCTGGCTGGCCGGGGCCAATGCCTTCTACGCGATTCCGCAGGGCGGCATGGCGCTTGGCGCGGACACGATCACGGCGCAACTGCCGGTCGTGGCGATGATCTTCGGCCAGGCGGGGCTGATGGCAGGCGCATCCATCGAAGGCACGAAATATACCCGCGTCATCCCGTCCGAGATTCCGACGCTGGGCTTCGGCGGCCTCGGCCTGCCGCAAATGCCGCAGATGCAGATGCCCCAGATGGGCCGCGGCTAGCCCGAGGTCAGGTGGCGCAGCCCGTGCGTGACATCGGCGCGCACGGCCAGCCGCAGGGCGGGCTCGTCCCCCGCCCGCAGCGCGGCCAGGATCATCCGGTGATGTCGCGGCGGCTCGTTCCGCTTCACCCGGCCATAAAGCGCGCGCATCGTCGGGCCAAGCTGCAGCCAGATCGTTTCCAGCATCGCCAGCATGGCCGGGGCCTGCGCGCGCAGATAGAGCATCCGGTGGAATTCAAGGTTGCAGCGGATATAGCCCACAGCATCGTGGTTCTCGACCGCGTCGGCGATGCGCGCATTCATCTGCGCCAGCCGGTCGATCAGCGCGAAATGCGCGCGCGGCAGGGCGCGGGCGGCCAGTTCCGGCTCGATCAGGGCGCGCAAGGCGGCCAGTTCCTCGATCCGGTCGTCCGACAGCGCAGGCGTGGTGACGCGGCCCGAGGCCGACAACGTCAAAGCGCCCTCGGCCACCAGGCGGCGCACGGCTTCGCGCGCGGGGGTCATCGACAGGTGGTATTCGCGGGCGATGCCGCGCAGGGTCAGCGCCTTGCCCGGCGGCAACTCGCCCAGCATGATCCGGCTGCGCAGGTTGCGATACAGCTTTTCATGGGCCGAGGGGTCGGTTGGTCGGGCGGGGGCGTTCATGCCCCGCTTTGTGATCACAAACGCCCGGCGCGTCAATCCCCGGCGGGGTCGCGGAACTGCCAGGCCATCAGGTCGGACCCATGCCGCTTCAGCCAGTCGCGGTGGCGCGCGTAATCCGGCATCAGCGCCGCCACCGCCGCCCAGAAGCGGGGCGAGTGGTCCATGTGGCGCAGATGCGCGACCTCATGCGCCGCGACATAGTCCAGCACCACGGGCGGGGCCATCGCCAGCCGCCAGGAAAACATCAGCCGCCCGTCGGATGTGCAACTGCCCCAACGGGACCGGGTATCGCGCAGGACGATGGCCCGATAGGGACGGCCAAGTGCCGCCGCATGGCGGTCGCAGGCCGCGCGCAACTGCTGCATGGCCATGTGCTTCAGGAAGGCCTGCACCACCGCACCCGCCGGGCGGCTGGCGGGCAGCAGCAGGGCATCGCCATCGTCCTGGGCCGTGCGGGTGGCGGCGGGGGTCAGGGTCAGCATGGCCCCGCCTACCGGCAGCACCGCCCCGTGACGGACGATGCTGGGCGCGGGCCGCCGCTCGGCCGCCTGCAGCAGCCAGCGGGACTTCGATTCGGCAAAGGCCGCCCCGTCGGACAGCGCCACATGCGCGGGCAGCGTCAGCACCACCGGCCCGCCGTCGCGCGGCACCCGCAGTGTCATGCGCCGCGCCCGCGACGACCGCCGCCAGGTGATCCGCATCCCGTTGCCGATGGTGAACGCCTCGACCATCCGCCGTCCCTGCCCGCCTCTTTGCCAGAAAAGCCTTTGACACCCCCCGGCACCTGTGGCAGGGGACCACCGATTTCCCTAAACGCGGCAGAAGGAGAATGCCATGCCCAAAGAGGAATGGGGCACGAAACGCCTGTGCCCGCACTGCGCAACGCGCTTCTATGACCTGCGCGCCAATCCGATGACCTGCCCCGCCTGCGGGAACACGTTCACGCTGGAAAGCCTGACGGACAGCCGCGGCAAGACGCTGGTCACCGAAAAGACCGCCGTTCGCGACGACGACGACCTGGTCGATGACGACGACGATCTGGGCGACGACGCGGGCGATCTGGACGACGATCTGCTGGAAGAAGACGATGACGACGGCGACGTGTCGCTGGACGACATCGCGGATGTCGCCGACAACGACGAGGAATAAGAAAAAGGCCGGTCCTGCGACCGGCCTTTTTGCTGCTGCGGCGCTTCGCTCAATTGAAGGTATGCACCATCAGCTTGAGGCTGCCATCGGCCTGCTTCTCGAAGACATGGGTTGCCACCCCGCCCCACGGCTGGTCGGCCCCTTGGGCGTCCTTGCCATTGGCCGACCATTTGGCCGTGCCGACAAGCAGGTCGTCGTTCCCCTGCGCCTCTATCAATTCCAGCTTGTGCCCCGTCACGCCCATGCCGAAGAGTCCGCCGAAGAATTTCTCGATCCCTTCGGGGCCCTTGATCACGTCATGCGTGGCGGGCAGGAAGATTGCGTCCTGCCCGTAGAATGCCGCAACGGCTTTCGCGTCCCCTACGTTGAAGGCTGCGTCCCACGCCGCATAGGCCGCCCTGACGTGCTCGGCGGGATCAGCACAGGCAGCGGTGGCTGCAAAGAGGCAAACACACACCGCAGACATCGAGGTCAGAGATTTGACCATAACTCCCTCCCTGCGATCCTGGGGCACGACCCGCCGTGCCCCGGCAGATCATACCACTTTCGCGGCATGTTTGTCGACGTGCCGGGACGGCTGGGGAGCGCCGGCCGAGAAAGCAGGGCGTGTCCTGTCCGCGCCGGAAATGGGCTGATGCCGCCCTTCCGGCGCGGGCAGGCCCGGATCCTTGACTATCCAAGCCGATAGTTCGGGCTTTCCCGCGTGATCTGCACGTCGTGGACGTGGCTTTCCTTCAGCCCCGCGCCGGTGATGCGCACGAACTGGCAGTTGCGGCGCATCTCCTCGACCGTGGCGCAGCCGGTATAGCCCATGGCGGCGCGCAGGCCCCCCACCAGCTGGTGGATCACCGCACTGGCCGATCCCTTGTAGGGCACCTGCCCCTCGATCCCCTCGGGGACCAGCTTGTCGGTTGCCGCGTCCTTCTGGAAATAGCGGTCGGCCGATCCGCGCGCCATGGCGCCAAGCGACCCCATGCCGCGATAGGACTTGAAGGACCGGCCCTGGTACAGGATCACCTCGCCCGGCGATTCATCCGTGCCCGCGATGGCGCTGCCGACCATGGCGCAGCTTGCGCCCGCAGCGATCGCCTTGGCGAAATCGCCCGAGAACTTGATACCGCCATCCGCGATGATCGGCACGTCGCCTGCAGCACCTGCCGCGTCCATGATCGCCGTCAACTGCGGCACGCCCACGCCCGCCACGATCCGCGTGGTACAGATGGATCCCGGTCCGATGCCCACCTTGACGGCATCCGCGCCCGCGTCGATCAGCGCCCGCGTGGCCTCGGCCGTGGCGACGTTGCCCGCGACCACCTGCACCTCGTTCGAGAACATCTTGACGCGCTCGACCGCCTTGGCGACGCCCGCCGAATGGCCGTGGGCGGTGTCGATCACCACCATGTCCACGCCCGCCTCGATCAGCGCCTGGCTGCGTTCGAAGCCTTCGTCGCCCACGGTGGATGCGGCGGCGACGCGCAGACGGCCCAGGTCGTCCTTGCAGGCCAGCGGGTTCAGCACCGATTTCTCGGTATCCTTCAGCGTCAGCAGGCCGGTCAGCTTGCCCTGCCCGTCCGTCACCAGCAGCTTCTCGATCCGGCGCGCCTTCATCAGGCTGATGGCCTCGGCCCGGTCGGCGGGCTCGCGCAAAATCGCCAGGTTTTCCGACGACATCATTGCCTTGACTGGCGTCCGGTCGTCGCTGGCAAAGCGCATGTCGCGGTTGGTCACGATGCCGACGACGCGGCCATCCTCGTCCACGACCGGAAAGCCGGTGACGTTGTAGCGGTCCTGGAAGGCCTTGGCATCGGCCAGGGTCTGGTCGGGGCGCAGCGTGATCGGGTTGTAGACGATGCCCGATTCGAACCGCTTGACGCGGCGCACCTCATCGGCCTGCCGTTCGGTCGTCAGGTTGCGGTGGATCACGCCCATGCCGCCGGCCTGCGCCATGGCAATGGCCATGCGGCTTTCGGTCACGGTGTCCATCGCGGATGACAGCAGCGGGATGTTCATGGCAATGGCACGCGTCACGCGCGTCGTCACATCGGCGGTCGAGGGCATGACCGTGGATGCGGCAGGGACCAGAAGAACGTCGTCAAAGGTCAGGGCCTCACGAATCTGCATGGCGGGTGTCCTAGCGGCAATTTCGTTGGCAGTTTCCCCTTTCACGCGGCGCGGGCTTTGTCCAGTGGACAAGGGCGATTTTGTTGCGGGCGGCCGATGGGATGATGCAACCGAAAGTTGCTGCAAAGTCACGCGCCTGACGTGGATTGCGCATCGACGCCGCGTCATGTTGCACGGTTAATTGATTCATAGGACATCAGGGGTAAAGCTGAATCCAGCGGCCGCACGACCGCCAAGGGAGGAACCTATGAAAAAAATCATGACCGGCAGCGCGGTTCTGCTGATCTCCGCGTCTCCGATCATCGCGGGCGGGATCGAACGCGCGCCGCAATCGCTGGCGGTGCTGTTCGAGGAAGGGAACTATGCCGAGTTGAGCTTTGGCGGCGTGGATCCGACGGTCGAGGGGAAAGACGCTGCACCGGCTGCAATCGGCGGTCCCTTCAACACCGGCGACGTGGCGCAGGGCTATGGCTTCGTGGGTCTGGCCTACAAGCACCAGTTCAACGACAACCTGTCGGCCGCCTTCATCATGGAACAGCCGTTCGGGGCGGACATCCTGTATCCGGTGGCGCCCGCCGGCTCGCCCGTTCTGGGGGGAACGCGGGTCGAGGTGAATTCAACGACCTTCACGGCACTGGCCCGATACAAGTTCGAGAACAACTTTTCCATCCACGGGGGGATCCGGGCGTCCAGGGCCGATGGCGGCGTGACCCTGGACGGGGCGGGATACAGCAGGATCGCACCGCCCTATGATCTGGCGATCGACGACGAATGGGGCGTGGGCTATGTCATCGGCGCGGCCTACGAGATCCCCGAGATTGCCGGGCGCGTGTCGCTGACCTACAACTCTCCCATCGACCATGACTTCGACATGACCGAAACGGGAGATGTCATCCTGGGGGCGACCGGCGGCCTGACCGATACGATTTCTGGGCGCTACACGGTCAAGACGCCGCGCAGCTGGACCCTGGAAGGACAGACCGGCATCGCCCAGGACACGCTGGTGTTCGGTTCGATCCGGTGGGTGAAGTGGTCTGAATTCATCGTGGACAATGGCGTCTTCCCGATCGCGACGCTGACAGGCGGGACGGTTCCCCTGGTCGAGGTCGAGGATACGACGACCTATACCATCGGCGTCGGCCGTAAGTTCACCGAAAACTGGTCCGGCTCGGTCTCGTTCCTGTATGAAGCCCGCGAGGGCGACACGGTTTCGCCGCTTGCCCCCACCAACGGGCGCAAGGGTGTCACGCTGGCGGCCATCTACACGATGGACAACATCAAGATCACGACCGGCATCAACTATACCAAACTGGGCGGTTCGGACCTGGGCATCGGGGAAACCGGCAACAAGACCAAGGTCGCCACGATGGACGACAACCATGCCTGGGGCGTCGGCGTCCGCATCGGCTACAGCTTCTGAAGCCGCCATCACCGCGACAACGGCAAGGCCCCGCCCCAAGCGGGGCCTTTGCTTTCGCCAGGGCGCGCATTACCTATGCGCCCGAAACGAAGGAACACCCGATGATCTATGGCAGCGGCAGCGAATGGCTGGAGACAGGCGCAAGGCGCGTCGTCCTGTTTGGCATGTCGGGCCTGGGCAAGACCTACCTGGCCAACATGCTGCGCGACGCGGGCGACTGGTTCCACTATTCCGTCGATTACCGCATCGGCACCCGCTACATGGGCGAATTCATCGCCGACAACTTCAAGCGCGAGGCGATGAAGGTTCCCTTCCTGCGCGAACTGCTGCTGTCGGACAGCGTCTATATCGCCAGCAACATCACCTTCGACAACCTCGCGCCGCTCTCCACCTATCTCGGCAAGCCCGGCAGCCCCTCGCGCGGGGGGCTGCCCTTCGACGAATACTGCCTGCGTCAGAACCAGCACCGCCGGGCGGAAATCGCCGCCCTGCTGGACACGCGCCACTTCATGGACCGCGCCCGCGACATCTATGCCATCCCGCATTTCGTCTGCGACAGCGGCGGGTCCATCTGCGAGGTCGTGGACCCCGACGATCCCGCCGATCCGGTGCTGCAGGCGCTGGAACGCGACCTGCTGATGGTCTGGATCAAGGGATCGGACGCGCACACGGCGGAACTGGTGCGCCGCTTCGACCGGGCGCCCAAGCCCATGTATTACCAGCCGAAATTTCTGGAAAGGGCCTGGATCGACTATCGCGTCGAAAAGGGCCTGGACGAGGATGAGGTCAATCCCGACGACTTCATCCGCTGGACCTATGCGCGCGCCCTGGCGCACAGGCAGCCGCGCTATCAGGCGATGGCGCGGCGCGGCGTCACCGTCCTGGCCGAGGAGGTGGCCGAGGTGAAGACCCCCGCCGATTTCGACCGCCTGATCGCCCGCGCCATCGACCGCAAGGAATAGACCGATGCCCATCACGCTGAACGAGAACCTGCCCGCCTACCGCATCCTGTCGGATGAGGGTGTGATGGTCATGTCTCCGGGCCGGGCCGCGACGCAGGACATCCGGCCGCTGCGCATCGGGCTTCTGAACCTGATGCCCAAGAAGATCCAGACCGAAAACCAGTTCGCCCGGCTGATCGGGGCCACGCCGTTGCAGATCGACTTCCAGCTGATCCGCATGTCCGACCACGAAAGCCGCAACACGGCGGCCGACCACATGGAAAGCTTCTATCGTCCCTTCCGGGATGTCGAGGCCACGGGAGAGAAGTTCGACGGCCTCATCATCACCGGCGCCCCGGTTGAGCAGCTTCCCTTCGAGGACGTGACCTATTGGGACGAACTGACCCGCGTCTTCGACTGGACCCAGGGCCATGTCCATTCGACCTTCGGCGTCTGCTGGGGCGGCATGGCGATGGCCTGGCATTTCCACCGGCTGGACAAGCACGCCCTGGACCACAAGGCCTTCGGCTGCTTCCGCCATCACAACCACGCCCCGGCCTCGCCCTATCTGCGCGGCTTTTCCGACGACGTTCTGGTCCCCGTCAGCCGCTGGACCGAGGTGCGCCAGCCCGACGTGGACGCCCGCCCCGCCCTGCGCACGCTGCTGGCCAGCGACCAGTGCGGTCCCTGTCTGATCGAGGATGCCGGACACCGCGCGCTCTATATCTTCAACCACCTGGAATACGACAGCACGACGCTGAAAGAGGAATACGACCGCGACGTGGCATCGGGCAAGCCGATCAACGTGCCCGCGAACTACTACCCCGACGACGACCCCTCGCGCCCGCCGTCGAACCGCTGGCGCAGCCATGCCCATCTGCTTTACGGTAACTGGATCAACGAGATCTATCAGACGACGGAATATGACCTGTCCCGCATCGGCGAAGGATAAGACATGGTACAGACCCCGGAACTGCCCTTGGTCGGCAAGATCACCGAGGCGCTGAAGGCCGCGCCGAAGGACATCAGGAAGGTGCTGGAAAAGGCGGGCAAGGACGACATCCTGGACCCGACCTATCCCTATCGCCAGGAGATGGACAAGAAGGACTATGAGGCGCAGATGGACCAGTTGCAGTTGCAGCTGGTGCGCATGATGTATGACCTCGTCGCCACCAGGAAGCGTCTGGTCGTGCTGTTCGAAGGCCGCGACGCCGCAGGCAAGGGCGGCACCATCGAACGGATGCGCGAAAACCTGAACCCGCGTTCGGCTCATATCGTCGCCCTGCCCAAGCCCACCACCCGCGAGGCGGGCCAGTGGTATTTTCAGCGTTACGTGGACTGGCTGCCCGCCGCGGGCGAGATCGCGCTGTTCGACCGCAGCTGGTACAATCGTGGCGTGGTCGAACGCGTCTTCGGCTATTCGACCGAACAGGAACGCAACGCCTTTTTCCGCCAGTTGCCGGGGTTCGAACAGACCCTGGTCGATGACGGCATCATCCTGGTCAAGCTGTGGCTGAACGTGGGCCGCGCCGAACAGCTGCGCCGCTTCCTAGACCGCGAAAACGACCCCCTGAAGCAGTGGAAGCTGTCCCAGATCGACGTGGACGGCCTGGCCCGGTGGGACGACTACACCGTTGCGATCCACGACACGCTGAACCGGTCGCATTCGCCGATCGCGCCCTGGCATGTCATCCGGTCCGATGACAAGCGCAGGGCACGCATCGCCGCGATCCAGACCGTGCTGAACGCGGTCGATTACGCGGGCAAGGATGGTGACTTGATCGGCAGCCCCGATCCGGCGATCACCGGCGGGCCGGAACTTCTGGAGCACTAAGGGGGAACCGCGATGGAGTTGAAGGGCAGCCGTGCCATCGTGACGGGGGGCGCATCCGGCCTTGGCGCCGCGACCGCTGCCCATTTCCGCGCGCAGGGGGCGCAGGTCGTGGTGCTGGACCGCGAGGCGGGCGATGATCCGCATCATGTGCAGGCGGACGTGACCCGTGCCGACAGCGCGGCGGCGGCCATCGCGCGGGCCGCCGACCTGATGGGCGGGATCGACATCTGCGTGAATTGCGCGGGCGTGGTGATCGGCGAAAAGACCGTGGGGCGGAACGGGCCGCATGATCTCGACGCCTTCCGCCGCGTGGTCGAGGTCAACCTGATCGGCAGCTTCAACGTGCTGCGGCTGGCGGCGGCCGAAATGGCGAAGAACGGGCGCACGGAAAACGGTGTGATCGTCAACACCGCATCCGTGGCGGCCTTCGACGGGCAGAAGGGCCAGGCCGCCTATGCCGCGTCCAAGGCCGGGATCGCGGGCATGACCCTGCCGATTGCGCGCGATCTGGCAAGCCTGAACATCCGCGTCTGCGCCATCGCGCCGGGCATCTTCGCCACGCCGATGCTGCGGGGTCTGCCGCAGGAGGTGCAGGACGGGCTGGCGGCCGAGGTCACCTTCCCGCCCCGGCTTGGCGACCCGGCCGAATTCGCGCGCCTGTGCGCCCATATCGTCGAGAACGGCTATCTGAACGGCGAGGTGATCCGCCTGGACGGCGCGCTGCGGATGCGCTGATCAACGGTTTTTGACCAGCGCGCGATGCCCTTGCACGGGGGGTTCCCCGCCGCTAGCGTTCGACACGAACCCGCCCAACAGGAAGGCTCGATTTCCATGCGTCTGCTGACCACCACCGCCCTCGCCTCTGCCATCGCCCTGCCCGCCCTGGCGGCGGACCCGGAACTGACCGTCTTCGACTGGGCGGGGTTCGAGGAACCGGCGATCTTCCAGGCCTATATCGACAAGCACGGCGACAGCCCGACCTATGCCTTTTACGGCGACGATGACGAGGCCTTCCAGAAGATCGCCTCGGGTTTCAAGGCCGACGTGGCCCATCCCTGCAGCCAGATGGTCAGCAAATACCGTGACGCCGGGCTGATCGAGCCCTGGGATACCTCGAAGATCCCGAATTTTGACAAGCTCGATCCGCAATTCCTGGCGTCCGAGGTCTTCAAGGACGACGAGGGCGTCTGGTACATCCCGACCGATTGGGGCGCGACGGCCATCGCCTATAACACCGAAACGGTCCCTGCCGAGGATGTGTCCACCCTGCAGGTCTTCACCGATCCGAAATACCAAGGCCGCACGTCCCTGCCGGATTCGTCGGACGATGTCTGGGCGCTGGCCTATCTGGCGACGGGCACGACCGACTGGACGGACGTGACCGACGAACAGTTCCAGGCCGCCGCCGACTGGCTGCGCAAGGCCCACCAGAACGTCGCCGCCTATTGGGCCGACCCCTCCGAACAGGCGCAGCTGATGGCCTCGGGCGCGGTGGACATCGCCTGGTCCTGGAACGACGGCGTGGTTTATCTGCAGAATGACAACTACCCTGTGGGCTTCCAGCGCGCGCCCAAGGAGGGGTCGTCCACCTTCTTCTGCGGCTTCGTCAACCTGAAGAACGGGCCGGGCAATGAAGACAAGGCCTATGACTTCATCAATGCCTGGCTTGAGCCTTCGGCGGGCAAGGGATTGCTGGACACGATCGGCTATGGCCACACCTCGACCGAGGCGATGGCGACCATTGCCGATGAACCTGCGGTGAAGGAAGGGCTGAGCGAGGTTGACGCCCCGATCCTGGCGCAGACCCCGAACGACCCGGCGCAGCGCGAAAAGCAACTGGCCGAGTTCGAGAAGATCAAGGCCGGGTTCTGAGAGGAAGCGCCGGGGGCTTCGCGCCCCCGGTCCCCCGCGGGATATTTGGGCAAAGGTGAAAGGGCGAGGCTTACGCGGCCTCGTCCTTTTTTCGTGGCGTATAGTTCAGGATCGGGGCCAGCCAGCGTTCGACCTCGGCCAGGTCCATGCCCTTGCGCGCGGCATAGTCGCGGGCCTGGTCCTCCTCGATCTTCGCCACGCCGAAATAATAGCTGTCCGGGTGGCCGATATAGAGGCCCGAGACCGAAGATCCCGGCCACATCGCCATGCTTTCGGTCAGACGCACGCCCGTGGCGGCTTCCGCGTCCAGCAGGCGGAACAGGGTCAACTTTTCGGTATGGTCGGGTTGCGCGGGATAGCCCGGCGCGGGGCGGATGCCCTTGTAGGGCTCGCCGATCAGATCCTGCGGGCCGAAGGTCTCGTCCGGCGCATAGCCCCACAATTCCTTGCGGACGCGCTCGTGCAGCATCTCGGCCATGGCCTCGGCGATGCGGTCGGCAAGCGCCTTGACCATGATCGCGGCATAGTCGTCATTCGCGCGTTCATAGCGGGCGGCGATTTCGCTCTCCTCGGGGCCGGCGGTGACGACAAAGCCGCCGACATAATCGGGCCGGCCTTCGGGCGCGACGAAGTCGGACAGCGCGACATTCGGGCGGCCGCCGCGTTTCGTCACCTGCTGGCGCAGGGTGTGCAGCGTGGCCAGTGGCTGCTGCCGATCCTCGCCGGTGAACAGGCGGATGTCGTCGCCCACCGCATTGGCGGGCCAGAAGCCGACCACGGCGCGCGGGTTGAACCACCTGCCCTCGATGATCCGGGCCAGCATCTCCTGCGCCTCGGCAAACAGCGTCCGCGCGGCCTCGCCCTGCTTTTCATCCTCCAGGATGCGGGGATAGACGCCTTTCAGCTCCCAAGTCTGGAAGAACGGCGTCCAGTCGATATAGCGCGCGATTTCCCCCAGATCCCAGTCGTCGATCACGCGGGTGCCGGTGAACTGCGGCACGGTGGCGCGGTAATCCGACCAGTCCACCTTCAGCACATTGGCCCGCGCCGCAGTCAGCGGCAGGCGCTGCTTCGCGGCCTCGGCGCGTTCGTGGCGTTCGGCCACGTCCAGGTATTCCGCGCGAATCGCATCGACATAATCCGCCTGCTGCGAGGGCGACAGCAGCGAGGACACGACACCCACCGCCCGGCTGGCATCGGTGACATAGACCGCCGCACCCTGGTGATAGCGCGGCGCGATCTTGACCGCCGTGTGGATCTTCGATGTCGTGGCCCCGCCGATCAGCAGCGGCACATGGAAGCCCTCGCGCTCCATCTCACTCGCGACATGCACCATCTCGTCCAGTGACGGCGTGATGAGGCCCGACAGGCCGATCGCATCGACCTTCTGCTCGCGCGCGACCTCCAGGATCTTCTGCGCAGGCACCATCACGCCCAGGTCGATGACCTCGTAGTTGTTGCAGGCCAGCACGACGCCGACGATGTTCTTGCCGATGTCGTGAACATCGCCCTTAACGGTTGCCATCAGGATCTTGCCCGCCGCCTGCCGTTCGCCGCCGCCCCCGTTCGCGGCCTTCTCGGCCTCCATATGGGGCAGCAGGACGGCCACGGCCTGCTTCATCACGCGGGCCGATTTCACCACCTGCGGCAAAAACATCTTGCCCGCGCCGAACAGGTCGCCCACGACGTTCATCCCGGCCATCAGCGGGCCTTCGATGACATGCAGGGGGCGTTCAGCGGCCAGGCGCGCTTCCTCGGTATCGCCCTCGATATATTCGGTGATGCCGTTCACCAGCGCATGTTCCAGCCGCTTTTCGACGGACCATTCGCGCCAGGACAGATCCTTCTCGCGCGCCTTGGCCCCACCCTCGCCCTTGAAGCGTTCGGCGATCTCCAGCAGGCGCTCGGTCGCGTCCGGGCAGCGGTTCAGGACCACGTCCTCGCAAGCCTCGCGCAGATCCGCGTCGATCTGGTCATAGACGGCCAACTGGCCCGCGTTGACGATGCCCATGTCCATGCCCGCCTGGATGGCGTGGTACAGGAACACGGCGTGCATCGCCTCGCGCACGGGTTCGTTGCCGCGGAAGGAGAAGGACAGGTTCGACACCCCGCCCGAGACATGGGCGTGCGGCAGATTCTGGCGGATCCAGCGCGTGGCCTCGATGAAATCGACGCCATAGTTGTTGTGCTCTTCGATCCCCGTCGCCACGGCGAAGATGTTGGGGTCGAAGATGATGTCCTCGGGCGGGAAGCCCACTTCCTCGGTCAGGATGCGATAGGCGCGCGCGCAGATCTCGATCTTGCGGGCGCAGGTATCGGCCTGGCCCTGTTCGTCGAAGGCCATGACCACGACCGCCGCCCCATAGGCAAGGCAGAGGCTGGCGTGATGGCGGAACTGCTCCTCGCCTTCCTTCATGCTGATCGAGTTCACGACCGGCTTGCCCTGCACGCATTGCAGGCCCGCCTCGATCACCTCCCATTTGGAGCTGTCGATCATCACCGGAACGCGGGCGATGTCGGGTTCGGCCGCCAGCAGGTTCAGGAACTCGACCATGGCGGCGCGCGAGTCGATCAGTCCCTCGTCCATGTTGATGTCGATGATCTGCGCGCCGTTTTCCACCTGGTCGCGCGCAACCTCAAGCGCCGCGGCATAGTCGCGGTTGGTGATCAGCTTGCGGAAACGGGCGGACCCGGTGACGTTCGTGCGCTCGCCCACGTTCACGAAGGGGATGTCGGGCGTCAGGACAAAGGGTTCCAGCCCGGAAAGGCGCAGGTGGCGTTCAAGCATATTCGGGCACCTTTCGGGGGCTGTATTGGGCCACGGCCTCGGCAATGGCGCGGATGTGGTCGGGCGTGGTGCCGCAGCAGCCGCCGACGACGTTCACCAAGCCTTCGCGGGCGAATTCGGCGACCTGCACGGCGGTGTCGGTCGGGCCTTCGTCATACTGGCCGAAGGCATTGGGCAGGCCGGCATTCGGATAGGCGCAGATGTTGGTTTCCGCGACACCCGCCAGTTCGGCCAGATGCGGGCGCATGGCCGATGCGCCAAGCGCGCAGTTCAGTCCCACCGACCAGGGCCGGGCATGGCGCACCGAATGCCAGAAGGCCGTCGGCGTCTGGCCCGAGAGCGTGCGCCCCGAGGCATCGGTGATCGTGCCCGAGATCATCAGCGGCAAGGCCTGCCCATGCGCCTCCATCGCCTGGATGCAGGCGAAGATCGCGGCCTTGGCGTTCAGCGTGTCGAAGATCGTCTCGATCAGCAGGATGTCGGCGCCGCCCTCGATCAGGCCCTGCGCCTGCTGCAGATAGGCAATGCGCAGGTCGTCAAAACTCACGGCGCGATAGCCGGGATTGTTCACGTCTGGGCTGATGGATGCGGTGCGGTTCGTCGGCCCGATCGCGCCCGCGACGAAACGAGGCCGCCCGTCCTGCGCGGTGGCGCGGTCAAGCGCCCGGCGGACGATGCGCGCGCCTTCGACGTTCAGGTCATGCACCGCCCCCTGCATCCCGTAATCGGCTTGGGCGATGGTCGTGGCGGAGAAGGTGTTCGTTTCCACGATATCCGCGCCCGCCATGGCATAGCGGTAATGGATTTCCTCGACCGCCTCGGGCTGCGTCAGCACCAGCAGGTCGTTGTTGCCCTGCTGCGGGTGGTTCGAATGATGGCGGCAGGCATGGCCTGACCCGGCGCCGGTATAGTCATCCTCGGCCAGTCGAAGCTGCTGGATCTGCGTACCCATCGCCCCGTCGAGGATCAGGATCCGTTCGGTCGCAGCGCGGTCAAGCGCCGCGAAAGCGGGGGATCGGGGAAGTCTGCCGGTCATCATGTCACCCTTGCCAGGAAGGCGCAGGTATAGCGGCCTATCCGGGCACCGGCAAATTCATAATCCTACAGAAGATTATGAGGCCCCGCGATAAACCCTCCTGCATTGGACCACAAATATCCTCGGGGGGTGAGGAGCGCTCGGAAAAAGGTCCAGTGGACCTTTTTCAGCGACGAACGCCTGCCGCCGTGCGGCAGGCTGGGCGAAGCGCCCCCGCCCCCGCCTTACTCCGCACTGTCGCGCGCATAGACATCCTCATACCGGATGATGTCGTCCTCGCCCAGATAACTGCCGGTCTGCACCTCGATCAGGACCATCGGCATCTTGCCGGGGTTTTCCATCCGGTGGACGGCCCCCAGGGGCACGTAGATGGACTGGTTTTCGGTCACCAGCGTCACCTTGTCGTCCACCGTCACCTTGGCCGTGCCACTGACCACGATCCAGTGTTCGGACCGATGCACATGGCTTTGCAGCGACAGCGCAGCGCCGGGCTTCACCACGATGCGCTTGACCTGGAAGCGGTCGGCCAGGGCCAGCGTCTCGAACCAGCCCCAGGGGCGATGGTCGCGCGGAAAGGCGGTGGCCTGCTTGCGCCCCTTGTCCTTCAACGCGGTCACCGCATGACGCACGTCCTGCGCGCGGCTTTTATCCGCCACCAGCACCGCGTCTGAGGTCGCAACGACCATCACATCCGTCAGCCCGATCCCCACCACCTGCAGGTCGTCGCTGTCCGACCGCAGCAGCACGTCACGGCAGTCGATGGCGGTCGAGTTGCCGTCCGTCACCACCCCGTTGTCGGCGGGCGCTTCCAGCAGCGCCTCGCGCCAGACGGCGTCCCAGCCGCCCAGGTCGGACCAGCGTTCGGAAAAGCGCACAACGGTCAGGTTGTCGGCCTTTTCCATCACGGCATAATCGATGGACTGGTCGGGCAGGCTGTCCCACGGGGTCTTCGCCAGACGCAGAAAACCGATGTCGTCCTTGGCATCGTCAAGCGCGGTCAGCACGGGCGACAGGTATTCGGGCGCATGGGCGCGAAACGCGTCGATCATCACGCGCGCCTTGAACAGAAAGATCCCCGCGTTCCACAGGAAATTGCCCTGCGCCAGCATCTGCGCCGCCGTGGCCGCGTCGGGCTTTTCGACAAAGCGGGCCAAAGGCTGCGGCCCGTCGCCCTGCCCGGCCAGTTCCAGATAGCCATAGCCCGTCTCGGGCCGGTCGGGGGCGATGCCGAAGGTGACGATCTGCCCTTCGATGGCGGGGTCCACCCCCTGCCGCACGGCGCGCGCAAAGGCGGTCTCATCGGGGATGACGTGGTCCGAGGGCGCGACCAGCAGCAGCCCCTCGGGATCCTTCGCGGCGACCATCAGGGCCGCGACCAGGATCGCGGGGGCGGTGTTGCGGCCCGAAGGCTCGATCACGATGGCGCCGGGGGGAATGCCGATCTGGTCCAGCTGCTCCGCCACGATGAAGCGGAAGTCGGCATTGGTCATCACCACCGGATCGGCGAAATCCGGCCCGGCCAGCCTGCGGGCGGATGCCTGGAACAGCGTCTGGTCCCCCACCAACGGCGCGAACTGCTTGGGAAAGCTTTTGCGGGACACGGGCCAAAGCCGGGTTCCCGATCCGCCTGCCATCAGAACGGGGGTGATCTTGGTCATGGTGCTGTCCCTTGCAACCTTGTCATGCGCCAAGGGATAGCCTGCCGGGGGACAGCGGAAAAGGCCGCGCGTTGCTCAACCTGCGGCTTTCATAGGATTGCCCGCCACATAGGTTTGGCGAATGCTGCGGTCGTCGCCCATGATCTGCAGGATGAACAATTCCTGCTCCAGCGTCTCGGCCCGGTCCATGCGCAGGGCCATCGCCGGGGTTGCGCGGCTGTCCAGCACCACGAGGTCCGCCATGCTGCCGGGGTCCAGCGTACCGATCTGGTCGGCCATGCCCAGGGCCAGCGCATTGCCGCGCGTGATCCAGTGGAAGGCCGACAGCGGCGCCAGCTTCTGGTCGCGCAGTTGCAGGATCTTGTAGCCTTCGTTGAGCGTCTGCAGCATCGAATAACTGGTGCCGCCGCCCACATCGGTGGCGATGCCGCTGACCACGCCTGCCGCGCGCAGGCCCGCTTCGTCGAACAGCCCCGACCCCAGGAACAGGTTCGATGTCGGGCAGAACACCGCCCGGCTGCCGGTTTCGGCCATGCGCGCGATCTCGCGCGGGCGCAGGTGGATGGAATGGCCCAGCAGCAGCTTGTCCGAGAGCAGGCCATAGGTTTCGTAGATGTCGAGGTAGTCGCGCGCCTGCGGATAGAGGCTCAGCGTGAAGTCGATCTCGTCCAGGTTTTCCGACAGGTGGGTCTGGATATGGCAGTCGGGATGCTCGCGCACCAACTGCCCCGCCATCTCCATCTGCTCGGGGGTCGAGGTGATCGCAAAGCGCGGCGTGATCGCATAACGCTGCCGTCCCGTGCCATGCCAGCGGTCGATCAGGGCCTTGCTGTCGTCGTATCCCTGTTGGGGCGTGTCCAGCACCTCGGGCGGGGCGTTGCGGTCCATCATCACCTTGCCCGCAACCATCGCCATGTTCCGGGCATGGGCGGCGCTGAACAGCGCCTCGGCGCTTTCCGGGTGGACGGAACAGAAGGCGACGGCGGTGGTGGTGCCGTGGCCGGTCAGCAGGTTCAGGAAGGCATCGGCCATCGCAGGGGCGTGGCCCTGCTGGTTGAAGCGCGATTCCTCGGGGAAGGTATAGGTGTTCAGCCAGTCCAGGAGCTGCGCGCCCCAGCTTGCGATCACCTGCACCTGCGGGAAATGGATATGCGTGTCGATGAAGCCCGGCAGGATCAGGTGTGGGCGGTGGTCGATTTCCTCCACGCCGTCGCGCGCAAGATCGGCGTAATCGCCCACGGCCAGAATCCGGCCGTCCTCGATCAGGATGGCGCCGTCCTCGATATAGCGGTGATTGTCGGACGTGTCGTGGGGGTCGGCGTGAAAGCCAAGGACGCGGCCCCGGATCAGCTGTTGCATGGGTATTTGTTCAAAGAAGAAGCTGCGGTCAGCCGCGCGATCAGTTCGGCGGCGGTGAAGGCGGCGATGACCGCCGGGCGCTTGTCCACGCTGAAACCTGCGCCGATGGGGCAGATCAGGGGCGCAGGGTCGATGCCGCGCTCGCGGGAAAAGCGGCTGAACTGCGCGCGCTTGGTGGCGCTGCCGATCATGCCGACATAGGACAGGTCGTCGCGTGCGAGGGCCTCGGCGGCCAGCAGGAAATCCAGCGCGTGGTCGTGGGTCAGGATCACCACGGCGCTGCCGGGGCGGGCCGCGCGGATCTCGGCCTCGGGCAGCGGCGTCAGCTTCGCGGCGATGCCGTGCGCGGCCTGGGCCAGTTCCTCGGCGCGGCTGTCGATCAGGGTCGCGTTGACCGGCAGGGGTTGCAGCGCCAGCGCAAGCGCCCGTCCGACATGGCCCGCGCCGAAGACCAGAACGTCGGGGTGATCCTCGGGCGTGGGGCCATGGCAGTCCAGGTGCAGGACCACCCTGCCCCCGCAGCATTGGCCGATCTCGGGGCCAAGGGGGATATCCATGCGCGCCTCGGCCTCGCCCGACACCAGCATGGCCCGCGCGCGGTCGATGGCCATGTATTCCAGCTGGCCGCCGCCGATGGTGCCCTCCACCGAGGTGGGACCGACGAACATCTCGGCCCCCGCATCGCGCGGCGTGGACCCGCGGGCCGATATGACCCGGACGCGGATCATTTTCCCCCCGATCCCTGACGCAATGCCTCGATCGCCATCAGCACGCGCTCGGGCGTGGCGGGGGCGTCAAGACGCGGATGTTCGCGGTAATCGCTGAACGAGGCCACGGCCATGTTGATCGCCTCGAAGACGCTGATGCCCAGCATGAAGGGCGGCTCGCCCACGGCCTTGGACCGCTTGATGCTGCGTTCGCTGTTTTCCGACCAGTCGGCCAGACGCACGTTGAACACCCGTGGCCGGTCCGAGGCCAGCGGCACCTTGTAGGTGGACGGTGCGTGGGTCCGCAGACGCCCCTTGTCGTCCCACCACAGTTCTTCCGTGGTCAGCCAGCCCGCGCCCTGCACGAAGGCGCCCTCGACCTGGCCCTTGTCCAAGGCCGGGTTCAGCGAACGCCCGACATCGTGGATCATGTCCGCGCGGTCGATCACGTATTCGCCGGTCAGCGTATCGACCGAGACCTCGGACACCGCCGCGCCATAGGCATAGTAATAGAACGGCCGCCCCCGCCCGGTCGAACGGTCCCAATGGATCTTCGGCGTCTTGTAGAAGCCCGCCGCCGACAGGTGGATCCGCGCCATGTAGGCCAGGGCGATCACCTCGTTCCAGGGGATCTCGTGGTCGCCCGCGCGGATATGGCCGGGGACGAAGCGCACCTCCTCCCTGGGCTGCTGCCAGCGTTCGGCCACGAACTCGACCAGCCGCGCCTTGATCTGTTCCGCCGCGTCAAGCGCCGCCATGCCGTTCAGGTCCGTCCCCGAGGACGCCGCCGTGGCCGAGGTGTTCGGCACCTTCTCGGTCGTGGTGCGGGTGATCTTGATGTTGGTGATGTCGCACTGGAAGGCCTCGGCCACGACCTGGGCGACCTTGGTGTTCAGTCCCTGCCCCATCTCGCAGCCGCCATGGTTCAGCGCGATCGAGCCGTCGTTATAGACATGGATCAGCGCGCCCGCCTGGTTGAACCATGTGGCGGTGAAGCTGATGCCGAACTTCACCGGCGTCAGCGCGATGCCCTTGCGGATCACGCCGCCTTTCGCGTTCCAGTCCAGCACCGCTTGGCGGCGGGCGTGGTAGTCGCTGCTGGCCTCCAGATCCTCGAAGATGCGCGGCAGGATCTGGTCGTTGACCTCCTGATGGTAAGGCGTCAACTGGCCGTTCTGGTAGAGGTTGGCCTTGCGGATCTCCAGCGGGTCGCGGCCCAGGGCATAGGCGATCTCCTCGATCATCCGTTCAGCGACGATCACCCCCTGCGGGCCGCCGAAGCCGCGGAAGGCGGTGTTGCTGACGGTGTTGGTCTTCATCGGATGGCTGCTGACGCGCACGTCAGGATAGTAATAGGCGTTGTCGCAATGGAACAGCGCGCGGTCCGTCACCGGGCCGGACAGGTCGGCCGAGAAGCCGCAGCGGGCATACCAATCGCCCCGCACGGCGCGGATCTTGCCGGTGTCGTCAAAGCCAACCTCGTAATCCACGACGAAATCGTGGCGCTTGCCGGTGGCGGTCATGTCGTCGTCGCGGTCGGGGCGGATCTTCACCGCGCGGTTCCAGCGTTTCGCGGCGATCGCAGCGACGCAGGAAAACAGGTTCATCTGCGTTTCCTTGCCGCCGAAGCCCCCGCCCATCCGGCGCACGTTCACCACGACTGCGTTGTTCTGGCAGCCAAGGACATGGGCCACCATGTGCTGGACCTCGGACGGGTGCTGGGTCGAGACGTTGATCGTCACGTCCTCGTCCTCGCCCGGCACGGCCATGGCGATCTGGCCTTCCAGGTAGAAGTGGTCCTGCCCGCCGATATTGAAGCGGCCCTTGATGACATGCGGCGCGGCGGCCATGCTTGCGTCGGCATCCCCGCGCTTCAGCGTCAGGGGTTCGGTGACATAGCCCATGCCCGCATCGCGCGCCGCGATCGGGTCCAGCGCATGGGGCAGCACGTCATAGGTGATGCGTGCCTTGTGCGCCGCCCGCCGCGCCTGGTCGCGGGTTTCCGCGATCACGGCAAAGACCGGCTGGCCCCAGAACAGCACCTCTTCCTCGGCAAAGATCGGGTCGTCGTCCTTGCCGTTCGGGGACACGTCGTTGACGCCGGGAATGTCCTTGGCGGTCAGCACGCCGACCACGCCGGGATGGGCCAGCGTTTCCGAAAAATCCATGCCGGTGATCTTGCCATGGGCGCATTGCGACAGGCCCAGATAGGCGTGCAGCAGGCCATGCGGCTCGGCCAAGTCGTCGGTATAGTCGGCGCGGCCGGTGACATGCTTGATGGCGCTGTCGTGGATGGTGTCCTGATGCGCCTGTCCGCGGATGGTGGTGATGTCGTCTTTCATGGTTCAGGCTCCCACGGCTTCATGCAGGCGAACGGGCAGGCCGGTCTCCGTCTGCTCCAGCCAGAAGCGGCGGAACAGGTTGGCGGCCACGGTGCGGCGGTAATCGGCGCTGGCGCGCCAGTCGGACAGGGGCTGGAAGTCATCCACCACGGCGCGGGCCGCAGCTTCGAAGGTGTCGCGGGCGAAGGGCTGGCCCTTCAGCGCGGCCTCGGCCCCTGCGGCGCGCTTCGGGATGCCCGCCATGCCGCCGAAGGCGATGCGCGCATCGGTGATGGTGCCATTGTCAACGGTCAGGCAGAAACCCGCGGCGACGGCGGTGATGTCGCTGTCACGGCGCTTGCTGATCTTGTAGGCGGCGATTTTCGCCTGCGGCCGGATCGGGATGATGACTTCTTCCACGAACTCGCCCGGCGCGCGGTCCTGTTTCCCGTATTCGATGAAGAACGCCTCCAGCGGCAGTTCGCGGCGCGCCGCCCCCTTGCGCAGCACGATCCGCGCGCCAAGCGCGATCAGCAGCGGCGGCGTGTCGCCGATGGGGGATCCGTTGGCGATGTTCGCGCCGATGGTGCCCATGTTGCGCACCTGCCAGCCGCCGATGCGCAGCCAGTATTCGTATGCGGCAGGGATATGGTCGCGGATCAGCGGCGCGGCTTCGGAATAGGTCACGCCCGCGCCCAGACGGATTTCGCCGCCCTCGACGCGCTTCGACTTCATCAGATGCCCGATGAACACCGCCGGGGAAATGTCGCGCATGAACTTCGTGACCCACAGGCCCACATCGGTCGCGCCCGCGATGATCGTGGCCTTCGGCTCGGCCTCCAGGACAGTGGCCAGGTCGTCCACATCGGCGGGAATGATCGCGCGCTCGCCGCCCTTCGACAGCTCGACCCGCTGCCCGCGCATGTCGCGCAGCTTGGCGGCCACTGCCTCGCGCTCGACCGCCAGCGCATCGGCGGCCTGCCCGCCCGCGCGGCCTGCGGCAAGGGCGGCCTTGATGATCGGCTCGTATCCCGTGCAGCGGCAGATATTGCCCTGCAGCGCGGTCTCGATCTCGGTCACGCCCGCATCGGGATTGCTCATCCACAGCCCGTAAAGCGCCATGACGATCCCCGGCGTGCAGAAGCCGCACTGGCTGCCATGGTATTCCACCATCGCCGCCTGGATCGGGTGCAGCCCGCCATCGGGGCCGCGCAGATGTTCCACCGTCACCACATGGCAGCCGTGGCAGGAGGCCAGGAAACGGATGCAGGCATTGACCGGCTCATAGACCAGACCGTCATCGGTCAGGCGGCCCACCAGCACCGTGCAGGCGCCGCAGTCGCCCTCGGCGCAGCCTTCCTTGGTGCCGGTCAGACGCCGGTTGATGCGCAGGAAATCCAGAAGCGTGTCCGAGGCGCCGACGGCTGTCAGTTCAACCGCTTGACCGTTCAGCAGAAATCGCAGGGCGGGTGTCATGGCGTTCCTTCGTGGCTGTGGACCCATGGAAATCGTAGGCGGAAAAAAACGGTTGCGAAATCGGTCCCGACCCGGAAGACTTTACACGATTCCTTGAAATTGGCCTATCATCCATGTCCTATCTTGAAAGCCTGCGCGTCTTTGTCCGTGTGGTTGAATTGGGTTCGATTACCGCAGGCGGGCGGGATCTGCGGCTTTCCCCGGCAGTCGCCTCGAATCGCATCAAGGATCTGGAAAACCGCTTTGGCGTCAGGCTGCTGAACCGCACCACCCGGAAGCTGACGCCCACCGAAATCGGGCGCGCCTTCTATGACAACGCCCGCCGCGTCATTGATACGCTGGACGAAGCCGAGGCCCTGGTCAGCAGCTTTTCGGGCCGCCCGCAGGGGGTGATCCGCCTGACCGCGCCGCTGGGCCTGGGGCGGCGGCTGATCGCGCCGTTGATCCCGCCCTTCTGCGCCGAAAATCCCGGCGTCGATTTCCGGCTGCGCCTGTCCGACCGCAACGTCAACATCGTGGAAGACGCCATCGACCTGGCCTTCTTCCTGGGCGAGCCCGCCGATTCGGCGCTGAAATGGCGCAAGATCGCGGATTGCCCGCGCGTTCTGGTCGCCTCGCCCGATTACCTGTCGCGCCACGGCACACCGAAGGTGCCCGACGATCTGGCAGGCCACAACTGCCTGCTGCTGCGCTATCCCCGCAGCCCGGAATATTACTGGGTGCTGCAGACCGAGGACGGCCCGCACAAGATGATGGTGGGCGGGCGCTTCGACACCGATGACGGCGATGTTCTGACGGCTTGGGCGCTGGAGGGCGAGGGGATCGCGAACCGGCCCCTGTATGAGGTCGCGCCCGACATCAAGGCCGGGCGTCTGGTCGAAATCCTGCCGGACAACCGCCCCCTGCCCGCGCAGTTCGGCGCCCTGACCCCGCACCGGCGGCTGCAGGATCCGAAGGTGCGGATGTTCGCGGATTTCGCGGTGCGGGAGTTGAAGAAGGTGTTTTGACGAAAGGCGCCCCGCAGGGCGCCTACATCCCGGCCAGGCTCGCGCCGCCGGCCGCGCGGAACCAGCGGATGATCTGCTCGCGCTCCTGCGGCTCCATATAGGTGACGTTCGCGGGGGGCATGGCATTGGTCAGCCCGGCCTGGACATAGATTTCCTTGGCGTGCCTGGCGATGTCGCCGGGCGTTTCCAGAAACACCCCTTTCGGCGCGTGATGGATGCCCTCGTATCCCGGTTCGCGCGCGTGGCACATGGAACAGCGGCCCAGGACGGCATCGCTGACCTGCTGGAACCCCTCGGCCTCGGCAAAGCGGGTCTCGACCGGGGTCAGCGGGCGCGCCTCGGCCTGTTCCAGGCTGTCCTGGTTCAGACCGGCCGAGGACAGCCACATCACCATGATGAACAGCACCACCGTCACCGCCCAGGTCCACCACAGCATCCCCTTGCGGGCGTGCATGGTGTTGAAGAAGTGCCGGATGGTCACGCCCATCAGGAAGATCAGTGCGGCGATCAGCCAGTTGTACTGGCTGGAGAAGGCCAGCGGATAGTGGTTCGACAGCATCAGGAAGATGACCGGCAGCGTCAGATAGTTGTTATGCGTCGAACGCAGCTTGGCGATCTTGCCGTATTTCGGATCGGGCGCGCGTCCGGCCTTCAGATCCGCCACCACGATCCGCTGGTTCGGCATGATGATGAAGAACACGTTGGCTGTCATGATCGTCGCTGTGAAGGCGCCCAGATGCAGCAGCGCCGCGCGGCCCGTGAAGACCTGCGTATAGCCCCAGCCCATGACCACCAGCGCCACGAACAGAAGCAGCATCAGCACCGTCGGCGTCTCGCCCAGCCTGGACTTGCACAGCGTGTCATAGATCAGCCAGCCCAGCGTCAGGGAACCGGCGGAAATCAGGATCGCCTGCCAGGTCGCCAGATCCACCTTGGCCGTGTCGATCAGGTACAGGTTCGCGCCCGCCCAGTAGGTGACCATCAGCAGCGCCGCGCCGCTGAGCCAGGTCGCGTAGCTTTCCCATTTGAACCAGGTCAGGTGTTCCGGCATCTGTTCGGGCGCGACCAGGTACTTGTTAATGTGGTAGAAGCCGCCGCCATGGACCTGCCATTCCTCGCCATGGGCACCTTTCGGCAGGCCCGGCGCCTTGGTCAGCCCCAGGTCGAGCGCGACGAAATAGAAGGACGATCCGATCCAGGCGATGGCGGTGATGACATGGGTCCAGCGGATCGCAAAGGCCAGCCATTCCCAGATGACGATGTGGTCGGGGATCAGGTGCAGCATGGCTCAGCTTCCCCGATAGGTGGAATAGCCGAAGGGCGAGACCAGCAGCGGCACATGGTAATGGTCGTCCTGCGACATGCCGAAGCGGATCGGGATCACGTCCAGGAAACGCGGGCTTTCGGGCTCGACCCCCGTCGCGTCCATCCAGGCGCCCGCGTGGAACTCCAGCTCGTACTGGCCGGCCGCAAAGTCCGACGCAGGCAGGATCTGGCTGTCGGTGCGGCCGTCATGATTGGTGCGCAGCCGCGCAAGTTCGGTCCGCTGTCCGTTTTCCAGACGGAACAGCACCACCTCCATCCCCTCGGCCGGGCGGCCGCGCGCGGTGTCCAGCACATGGGTGGTCAGGTATCCAGGCATCATCGCCCTCCCTCATTTTTGCTGTTTTCTTGAATAACCGATCCCCCTGCGCGCGTGCGAGGGGGACCATAAGCAAGGTAGTCTTAAGATTTCGTAGAAAATCCGCTGTTCACCTTTGGAAAAATATCCTCGGGGGGAACGCGCAAGGCGCGTGGGGGGCAGACAGCCCCCCAGCCTCAGCCCGCCAGGCGCGCAACGGCCTTTTCTGCACGCGCCCGCAGATCACGCGGATCGGCGGTCAGCAGGTGGTGATCGCTGACCACCGCCCTGCCCCCGACATAGACCGCGCGGGGCCGGATCGGTGCGCAGAAGACCAGCGCCGCGACCGGATCCCACTGACCCGCCAGCGGCAGATCCGACACATCCCACAGCACCAGATCGGCCTGCATCCCTGGCTTCAGCGCACCGATGTCGCTGCGCCCCAAGACGCGGGCACCGCCCAGTGTCGCGATCTCCAGCGCCTCGCGCCCGCCCATGGCGGCGGGACCGTCACGCAACCGCGCGACCAGCATGGCCTGCCGCGCCTCCAGCCCCAGATGGCTGCAATCGTTGCTGGCCGAACCATCGACGCCAAGGCCCACCGGCACGCCCGCGTCGCGCATCGCGCGGACAGGGGCGATGCCGCTGGCCAGCCGCGCGTTGGAACAGGGGCAATGCGCGACCCCGGTGCCGGTGCGGGCGAACAGGTCGATCTCGGGCGCCGACAGCTTCACGCAATGCGCGTGCCACACATCGTCGCCGGTCCAGCCCAGGCTTTCGGCGTAATCGCCCGGCAGCATCCCGAAGTTGTCCAGCGAATAACGGATATCCTCGTCATTCTCGGCCAGGTGGGTGTGCAGCCGCACGCCCTTTTCCCGCGCCAGGACCGCCGCATCCCGCATCAACTCGCGGCTGACCGAGAAGGGCGAACAGGGGGCGAGCGCCACCTGCACCATCGCGCCCTCGCCCGCCTGGTGGAACGCGTCCACGACCCGCTCGCTGTCGCGCAGGATGGCTGCCTCGTCCTCGACCAGGGCGTCGGGCGGCAGGCCCCCCTTGCTTTCGCCGATGGACATGGCGCCGCGGGTGGCAGTGAAGCGGATGCCCACCTTCTGCGCGGCCTCGATGCTGTCGTCCAGGCGCGCGCCGTTCGGGAACAGATACAGGTGATCCGACGAACAGGTGCAGCCCGACAGCGCCAGTTCGGCTAGACCCACCTCGGCCGACAGGCGGATGTCGTCGGGCGTCATCCGCGACCAGATGGGATAGAGCGTGCGCAGCCAGCCGAACAGCGCCGCGTCCTGCGCGGCGGGCACCGCGCGGGTCAGGGTCTGGAACAGGTGGTGGTGGGTGTTGACCAGACCGGGCGTGACGACGCAGCCCCCAGCCTCGATGACCTCGGCGCCATCGCGCGGCAGGTTCTCACCCGCCGCGACGATCTTTCCGTTTTCGATCAGGACATCGCCCCCGGCGATTTCCCGGCGGCTGTCGTCCATCGTGACGACAACCTCGGCCCCCCGGATCAGCGTCCTAGTGGTCCGCGACATGGCCCGCCGCTCGCAGTTCTTCCTCGCTCACCTGGACCGCGCCGTTGTAGAACCAGTTGAGGATCACCGCGCTGATCGCCGCCAGCAGGATGCCGGAATGGATCAGCGGATGGATCGCATGGGGCATCCACTGGTTGAAGTTCGGCGCCACCAGCGGGATCATCCCCATGCCCACGGAAATCGCGACGATGAACAGGTTGTGCCGGTTCGTCGCGAAATCGACGCGCGCCAGAATGCGCACACCCGTGGCCGCGACCATGCCGAACATCACCAGCCCCGCACCGCCCAGGACGGTCGTGGGCAGGCTTTCGACAAGCGCGCCCATCTTCGGGATCAGCCCCAGCACGATCATGATCGCGCCGCCCGCCACGCAGACGAAGCGCGACCGGATGCCGGTCACGCCGACAAGACCCACGTTCTGGCTGAACGAAGTGTAAGGAAAGGTGTTGAAGATGCCCCCGATGGCCGTGCCCAACCCGTCGGCGCGCAGTCCTGCGGCCAGGGCCTTCTGTTCCAGCGGCTTCTTGCAAATGTCGGAAAGCGCCAGGAACATGCCCGTCGATTCGATCAGCGTGACCAGCATGACCAGGACCATGGTGGCGATCATGATCGGATCGAATGTCGGCATCCCGAAATGGAACGGCTTGATGACCGCGAACCATTCCGCCGACGCGACCTTGTCGAAGTTCATCATGCCCAGGATGGCCGCGACGATGCCGCCGACGATGATGCCGACCAGAACGGCGATGTTGGACAGAAAGCCCCGCGCGAATTTCGACACAATCAGGATCGTGCCCAGCACCAGCACCGCGATCAGAAGGTTCTGCCCAGACGCATAGAGCGGGTTCTGCACCGTCGGCGCCAGGGTCACGCTGGCGGGCACCTCGCCCGCCGCGCGGGCGGCCTCCAGCCAGGCGGCGGCTTCGGGATCGACGATCTTCGGCGCGGTCGGGCCGACCTGCAGCCCGAAGATCCAGTTGATGCCGATGGGCATCAGGCTGATGCCGATGGTCAGGATCAGCGTGCCCGTCACGACCGGTGGAAAGAAGCGCAGCATCTTGGATATGAAGGGCGCGATCAGGATGCCGATGATCCCCGCCGCGATGATGGCCCCGAACAGGGCGCGCGCCCCGTCATGGCCGGGGGTGGAGCTTGCGACCGCCACCATCGGTCCGACCGAGGCGAATGTCACGCCCATCATCACCGGCAGCTTGATGCCGAACCACTGGGTCGCGCCAAGGCTCTGGATGATGGACACGATGCCGCAGACGAACAGGTCGGCGGAAATCAGGAACGCCACCTCCTCGGGCGGCAGGGCCAGCGCGCGGCCCACGATCAGCGGGACCGCGATGGCGCCCGCATACATGACCAGCACATGCTGGAACCCAAGCGTCAGCAGCTTGGGCGCGGGCAGCACCTCATCCACCGGATGGGTGCTGCCCTGATAGGTTGCGTCAGACATTGCGGACCTCCCTTTCCACGTTTGTCTTGTTCTTGTCAGATTTCTACGTCGATGGCCTTTCCTTTTTGTTTGGCCAGTTCGACCACGGCGCCCGCGACTGCCAGATCCTGCAGCCCGACCCCGGTTCCGTCAAAGATCGTGACCTCGGCATCGCCGCGCCCCGGATGATTGCCGATGATGACTTGGCCGATCGCGGTGACATCGCCGTCGGAAATCAGCTTCTGCGCGCTTGCGTGCTGGAATTCACCGATGCTGAGCGACTGGGCGACCTCGTCCGTGAACAGCCGCGCGCGGGCGACAAGCGCCGGGTCCAGTTCCTGCTTGCCCTTGGTATCGGTGCCCATGGCTGCGATATGCGTGGGCCCTTGGACATGGCCGTCCATCAGCAGCGGCTCGAAGGCCGAGGTGATCGAGATGATGACATCCGCCTCGGCCCCCAGTTGCGGCAGTTCCACCGCCTCGAAGGGCAGGCCCAGTTCGGTCGCGGTGTCGGCCAGGCGGGTCAGCATCTCGGGGTGCGGGTTCCAGCCGATGACCTTCTCGAAATTGCCGAAGCGGACGGCGGCGCGCATCTGGAAGGCGGACTGGTGGCCCGCCCCGATCATGCCCAGAACCTTGGCGCCCTGGGGGGCCAGGTATTTGCTGGACACCGCACTTGCGGCCGCCGTGCGCAGGGCGGTCAGCAGGTTCCCCCCTACCGCCGCCGACACGCGCCCGGTATCGGGGTCGAACAGGAACACGGTGGACTGGTGGTTGATCAGCCCGTGCTTCTGGTTGTTCGGCCAATAGCCCCCGGCCTTGAGGCCAAGGGTCAGCCCCGCCCCGTCGAAGCCGCCCTTGAAGCCGTAAAGCGCGTCTTCATGCCCGATCGCCTCGCGCACGACGGGGAAGTTGTAGGCATCCCCCCGCGCCATGGCGGCGAAGACCGCCTCGACCGCGTCGAACGCGGCCTCGGGGGTCATCAGCCCGGCGATCTCACTCTCAGGAACGACCCACATCAATAGGCCTTCCCGCGCGCCGAAACCGGCCACAGGGTTTCCACCTTGCCGTTCCGCACGCCGACATACCAGTCGTGGACGTTGCAGGTCGGGTCGCAATGGCCCGGCACCAGCCGCAGCTTCTCGTTGACCTTGAGAACGCCGTTGTCGTCCTGGACCACGCCATGCTCGTCGCTGCACTTGATGTATTTCACGTCGTCGCGGCCATAGATGAAGGGCAGCCCGCTATCGACCGACTGCGCCTTGAGGCCCGCGTCCACCACCGCCAGATGCGGCTTGGCGTGCGACATGACGGAGGTCAGGATGAACAGCGCGTTCTCCCATTCGCCCTGGTCGATCCGCTTGCCGTCCTTGTCGTGGATGCGGCCATAGTCCGCGTCCATGAAGGCGTAGGAGCCGCACTGGAGTTCGTTGTAAACGCCCGAGTTGCTCTCGAAGTAATAGCTGCCGGTGCCGCCGCCCGAAACCAGTTCCGGCTCCAGCCCTTCGGCCTTCAGCGCCTCGACCGCATCCGTCACCTGGGCGATGGCCGCGTCCAGCTTGGCCTTGCGGTCCTCGAAGCTGTCCATGTGCTGCATCGCGCCCTGGTAAGCCTGGATGCCGGTGAATTTCAGCCCCGGTGCGGCGTCGATGGCCTTGGCGATCTCGACCACTTCCGGGGTCGTCTTCACGCCGCAGCGGCCCGCGCCGCAGTCGATCTCCACGAAGCATTCGATGGTCGTGCCATGCTTTTGCGCCGCCGCCGACAGGTCGGCCACGTTCGCCACGTCATCGACGCAGACGATGATCCGGCCGCCCGAGATCTTGGGCAGGCGGGCCAGCCGGTCGATCTTGGCCAGGTCGCGCACCTGGTTGGAAACCAGGATGTCCTTGATGCCGGCGCGGGCAAAGACCTCGGCCTCGGACACCTTCTGGCAGCAGACGCCGATGGCGCCGCCCAGGTCCATCTGCAGCTTCAGCACGTCCACGGACTTGTGCATCTTGCCATGCGCCCGGTGGCGCATCCCGTGCGCCTTGGCGTAATCGCCCATCTTCTTGATGTTCCGCTCCAGCGCGTCCAGATCGAGGATCAGGCAGGGCGTCTGGATGTCCGCCTCGTCCATGCCGGGCAGCGCGGGCACGTCGAAGCCGACTTCCAGGTTGTCGAAGTTCACGGGTGCGTTCATGGTTAAACCCTCGCTCAGATCCAAGGCAGCTTGTCGAGATCGACATTGCCGCCGGTGATGATGATGCCGACGCGCTTGCCGGTGAATGCGTCGCGGTTCTTCAGGATGGTCGCCAGCGGCACGGCGCTGCTGGGCTCCATCACGACGCGCAGGTGCTTCCAGATCAGCTTCATCGCGTCAATGATTTCCGCGTCCGAGGCGGTATAGATCTCGGACACGTGGTTGCTGACGAAATGCCAGGTCAGATCCTTCAACGGAACCAGCAGCCCGTCCGCGATGGTCTTGGGCGCGTCGTCGGCGATGATATGGCCCGCCTTGAAGCTGCGATAGGCGTCGTCGGCCTGTTCGGGTTCCGCCGCGATCACCCGCGTTTCCGGGGCCAGCGTCGCAAGCGTCAGGCAGGTGCCCGAGATCATGCCGCCGCCGCCGATGGGCGCGACCACCATGTCGAGGCCGTCGGTCTGCTCCATGAATTCCTTGGAACAGGTGCCCTGCCCGGCGATCACGCGCGGGTCGTTGTAGGGGTGGACGAAATCGCCTCCGGTCCGCGCCTGCACCTCGGCAAAGGTCGCCTCGCGCGAAGACGTGGACGGCTCGCATTCCGTGATGACCCCGCCATAGCGGCGCACGGTGTCCTTCTTGGCCTGGGGCGCGGTACGCGGCATGACCACGTTGCAGGGGATGCCCCGGCGCATGGCGGCATAGGACAGGCAGGACGCGTGGTTGCCGCTGGAATGGGTCGCCACGCCCTTGGCGGCTTGGCGCTCGTCCAGGCCGAAGACCGCGTTGGCGGCGCCGCGGACCTTGAAGGCCCCCGGCTCCTGGAAGTTCTCGCATTTGAAGAACAACTGCGCGCCGGTCAGGTCGTTCAGATAGTCCGAGGTGCGGACCGGCGTGCGGCGGATATAGGGCTGGATACGCTCATGCGCGGCCAGCATGTCCTCGTAGGTCGGGATATACATGGCGTCCTTCATCACGCGGCCTTTTGCATGGCAGGCACGCTTTGCCGGTAATGGTCCTGCGCGGCGGCGACGCCCGCGCCCAGCTTCACCGGCAGGCCCAGGTCGGCCATGACCATCTCCGCCGTGGCGATGCCAGACAGGGCCATCACGTCGGTCAGGCTGCCCAGGTGGCCGATGCGGAAGACCTTGCCCGCGACATCGCCAAGCCCGGTGCCGAAGGCCACGCCATAGGCGTTCAGCGCGTGGCTGACGATTTTGTTGGCGTCAAAGCCTTCCGGCGTGCGGATCGCGCTGACACTGTCGGAATAAAGCTCGGGCCGCTTGGCGCAAAGCTGCATCCCCCAGGCCGCGACCGCGCGGCGCACGCCCTCGGCGATGCGGTGGTGGCGGGCAAAGACATTCTCCAGCCCCTCGTCCAGCAGCATGTCGCAGGCCATGTTCAGCCCGTTCAGCAGCCCGACCGGGGGCGTGTAGGGATAGCCGTTGTTGGCATAGCCCTTGGCCATGTCGCGGATGTCGAAGAAGGTGCGCGGCAGCCTGGCGTTTTCCACCGCCGCCATGGCCTTGGGCGAGAAGCCCACGATGGCCAGGCCGGGGGGCAGCATGAAGCCCTTCTGGCTGCCGGTCACGGCCACATCGACGCCCCATTCGTCCATGCGGAAATCATAGCACCCGATGGACGACACACCGTCCACGAACAGCAGCGCCGGATGGCCCGCGTTGTCCAGCGCGCGGCGGACGGCGGCGATGTCGCTGCGCACGCCGGTGGCGGTCTCGTTATGCGTGGCCAGGACGACCTTAATCTGATGGCCCTTGTCGGCGGTCAGGATCTCCTCGAAGCGGTCGGCCGGGATGCCTTCGCCCCATTCCTGGGTGACGACCTGCACGTCAAGGCCGTGACGCTGGCACATGTCGATCCAGCGGTGGCTGAACATGCCGTTGCGCGTCGCCAGAACCTTGTCGCCGGGCGACAGCGTGTTGGTGATCGCGGTTTCCCACCCGCCGGTCCCGGTCGAGGGGAAGACGAAGACCTGCCCCTGAGTGGTCTTCAGCACCTTCTTCACCCCTTCCAGGGCCGGATGCAGGATCCGTCCGAAGACCGGGCTGCGGTGGTCGATCGTGGGCATGTCCACGGCCTTGCGCAGCACCTCGGGGATATTGGTCGGGCCGGGAATGAACACGGGATTCTGGCTGGTCATGGCTCTTCCTCCTCTGATAGGCCCCATGATAGCCGTTCTGACCCGAGGTCACAATTTTTCTGGAAAACATTTCCATTTTGACGATAAAAGCGGAATCAGCAAGCTTGAACATGGACTTGTCATTTTTCAGGCCGTGCGTTCGATTATAGCGGTTTCTGAAACTTATTCTTTAGAAAAGGGCGAAAATGTCTGAACCCATCCGTCGCCGGGGCCGCCCCCGCAGCACGAAAGAATCGGGCGGCACCGTGCAGGTGCTGGACCGCGCGCTGGACATGCTGGACCTGCTGGCCGCACATCCGGGCCTGACGCTGTCCGAGGTGGCCGAGCGGATGGAACAGTCGCCCTCGACCGTCCACCGCCTGCTGCATTCGCTGGCCGCGCGCGGCATGGTGGAAAGCGATCCGGCCACGCAGGCCTGGAACATCGGCTCCGCGACCTTCCGGCTGGGATCGGCCTTCATGCGCCGGTCCGGCATCGTGGAACGCGCGCGCCCGATCCTGCAGAACCTGATGAAGCATACGGGAGAGACCGCGAACCTGGGCATCCTGAACGGCGACGCGGTGCTGTTCGTCAGCCAGGCCGAGACGCACGAGACGATCCGCGCCTTCTTCCCGCCCGGCACCCGCTCGCCGCTGCACGCATCCGGCATCGGCAAGGCGCTGCTGGCCTTTGGCCGGGATGAGGTGTTGCGCAGCTATCTGGACGGCACTACCCTGACGCGGTTCACAGACAAGACCCTGACCACGCCTGACGCGCTGACGGAAGACATGGCCCGCATCCGGTCCCGCGGCTTTTCCTTCGACGACGAGGAGCGGACACGGGGAATGCGCTGCATAGCCGCCCCGGTCTTCGACCTGACGGGCGAGGCCATCGCCGGCGTCAGCGTCAGCGGCCCCACGCATCGCATCGGGCACGAGCATGTCAAGACGCTGGGCGCCGTCGTGGCGGCAGCGGCCGCCGAGCTGAGCCAGGCCATGGGCGGATGAAGCCTGCAAGTGCCGCTGGAAATCCATGCGCTGATGCAGGAAGCGCAGGATTTCCACGGTCGCGGCAGGATCGCGCCGGAAGAAGATGACATGGCGGTTGCAGGTCATCGACAAAAGGCCGGCCCTCAATTCGCCGCAATCCCGCCCGAGGGCCGGCGTTTGCGGCAAGACATGAAAGGCCTGGTCAAGCTGCGTCAGGTATCTTTCGGCCTGACCGGCACCCTAGTTGTCCTTCGTGTAAAGACCAATGTCGTCAAAGTCCGCCTCGGCCTGATGGGAAAGCCGGAAGCGCCCGGTCATCCTTCGGCACGCAGCTTCGCCAGCGATTTTTCCAGCGAATAATCCGCGAACTCCCCTCGTTCGGCCTGCTGCCAGCCGATGTCGATTGCCTCGCGCAGGCGCTGCAACCTGGCCTCGTCGCTTTCCTTGGTGGCGATCTTCAGGCGCAGCGCCTCCCGGATCACCTCGGAGGCGTTGTTGTAAAGGCCCGAGGCGACCTTCTGGCGGACATAGTCTTCCAGCTTTTCGGTCAGGGAAACATGCATGGGAAAGGCTCCGCGATCTCTCGCGAAGCCTACGATCTTTGTCAAAGTCTGTAAATCAGTGCCCGCCGAAGAAGGCGAACTTGATGACGAACAGCGCGGCCACGATCCAGGTCGCGGCATGGACCTGGGATGCCCTGCCGGTCAGCAGCTTGATCACGGCATAGCTGATGAAGCCGAAGGCCAGGCCGTTGGCGATGGAATAGGTGAAGGGCATCGCCAGGGCGGTCAGCACGGCGGGGGCGGCCTCGGTCACGTCCTCCCACGCGATCTCGGCCAGTTCGCGCACCATCAGGGTCGCCACATAGAGCAGCGCGGGCGCGGTGGCATAGGCGGGGACCGATCCGGCCAGCGGCGCGAAGAACATCGCCAGCAGGAACAGCACGGCCACGACAAGGGCGGTCAGCCCCGTGCGCCCGCCCGCCTGCACGCCCGAGGCGCTTTCGACATAGGCCGTCGTGGACGAGGTGCCCAGCATCGACCCCACCGTGATCGCCGTCGAATCCGCCATCAGCGCGCGCGACAGGCCGGGATTGGTATGGGCCGGGCCTTCCTTCAGCAGGCCCGCGCGCTTGGCCACGCCGATCAGCGTGCCGGTGGCGTCGAAGACCTCGACCAGGACCATGACCAGGATGACGTGGAAGATGCCGTAGTGCAGCGCCCCCATGACATCCAGTTGCAGCAGCGTCGGCGCGATGGACGGCGGCATCGACATGATGCCCCCGAACTGGCTGACGCCCAGCAGGATGGCGGCGACCGTGACGATCAGGATGCCGATCAGGATCGCGCCCGTCACGCGCAGCGCGTCAAGCGCCACGATGATGAAGAAGCCCAGGATCGTCAGCAGCGTGCCGGCGTTGGTCAGGTCGCCAAGCGCGACAAGCGTCGCCTCGTTGCCGACGACGATGCCCGACGATTTCAGCGCGATGATGCCCAGGAACATGCCGATCCCCGCCGCCACGCCGCTGCGCATCGACAAGGGGATCCCGGCCACCAGCCAGCGGCGGATGCCCGTGGCCGACAGGATCAGGAAGATGATGCCGCTGATAAAGACCGCACCCAGCGCCTGCTGCCAGGTAAATCCCATGGCGCCCACGACCGTGAAGGCGAAGAATGCGTTCAGCCCCATGCCGGGCGCCATGCCGATGGGCCAGTTCGCCCACAGCCCCATCACCGCCGACCCGATGGCGGCGGCCAGGCAGGTGGCGATGAAGACGGCGTTGCTGTCCATCCCCGTGGTGGACAGAATGGCCGGGTTGACGAAGATGATATAGGCCATGGTCAGGAAGGTGGTGATGCCGGCGATTACCTCGGTCCTGACCGTGCTGCCATGCTGCGACAGCTTGAAGTAGCGTTCCATGTGTCCCTCCATGCGGCTCCTCCGACCGCGATGGACGCAGCTTATGGGGGGCCGTGATTGAGCCAACAATCAGCCGCAGCCCGCAAGTCTTTCAACAGCTATTTGAAACAGCGGCGATCTTTTCTGATTCGTTGATACTGAATTGTGCCGCCGCCCGCTTGCCGCGCGGGCTCTTACGCGGTTTGCTGTGGCCACGCTGCCACAGAAAGGATGCCCGATGCGCTATAGCCGCGACTTGCGAGGATATGGAGAAACCACGCCCGACCCGCAATGGCCCGGCGGCGCCCGGATCGCGGTGCAGATCGTTGTCAACTACGAGGAAGGCGGCGAGAACAGCATCGAGCATGGCGACGCGGCCTCCGAGGCCTTCCTGTCCGAGATCATCGGCTGCCAGCCCTGGCCCGGCATGCGCCACTGGAACATGGAATCGATCTATGACTATGGCGCGCGGGCGGGGTTCTGGCGGCTGCACCGGATGCTGCGCGACATCCCCGTGACCGTCTATGGCGTGGCGACCGCGCTGGAGCGCAGCCCCGAACAGGTCGCGGCCATGAAGGCGGCTGGCTGGGAAATCGCGACCCATGGCCTGAAATGGATCGACTATCGCGACACCCCGCGAGAGGTCGAAGCCGAGCATATCGCCCGCGCCATCGACCTGCACACCCGCATCACCGGGGAACGCCCGCGCGGCTTCTACCAGGGTCGCACGTCCATGAACACGGTGGCGCTTGGCTGCGAGGAAGGCGGCTTCGAATACCTGGCCGACACGATTGCCGACGACCTGCCCTATTGGCATGTCCACAACGGCAAGCCGCAGCTGATGGTGCCTTATACGATGGATGCCAACGACATGCGCTTTTCATCGGGCCAGGGATTCGGCACGGGGGTGGAGTTCTTCGACTATCTCCGCGACAGCTTCGATGTGCTTTATGCCGAAGGCGCGGCGGGCGCGCCCAAGATGATGTCGATCGGGTTGCACTGCCGCCTGGCCGGGCGTCCGGGGCGCGCGATGGCGATCCAGCGATTCCTGGACCACGCGCGCAGCCATGAGGGCGTCTGGTTCGCCACGCGCCTGGACATCGCCCGCCATTGGGCCAAGGTGCATCCCTTCCAGCCCCGCCAGCGTCCGTCCGAGATGTCGCGCGAGGAGTTCGTCCAGAAGTTCGGCGGCATCTACGAACATTCGCCCTTCATCGCCGAACGGGTCTGGGACGGGGAAATGGGTGCGGTCCATGACAGCGCGGCGGGCCTTGCCTCGCGCATGGCGCAGGTCTTCCGCAACGCCTCCGACGAAGAACGGCTGGGCGTGCTGATCGCCCACCCCGATCTGGCGGGCAAGCTGGCGCAGGCGAAACGGCTGACGGCGGACAGCACCGCCGAACAGGCCAGCGCGGGCCTCGACAGCCTGACGGACGAGGAACGCGAAACCTTCACGCGCCTCAACGAAGCCTATGTCGCCAAGCATGGCTTCCCCTTCATCATCGCCGTGCGCGACCACGACAAGCCCGGCATCATGCGCGCCATGCAGGCCCGCATCGACAACGACACCCCGACCGAGCGCGCCGAGGCCGAACGCCAGGTGATGCGCATCGGCGAGCTTCGCCTGAAAGAGGCCCTGAAATGACCGATCTGTCCCCCGACCTTCCCCCCGCCGGCGCGCCCACGGGCGACGTGGCCCCGGTGCCGCGTCCCCAGCCGCAGCCCACGCCCTATGCCGGTCCGGTGGCGGGCCTGCCGCCGCAGACCGGCCTGACCACCGACACGGCGGTCTTCACCGAGGCCTATGCGGTGATCCCCCGCACCGTGATGCGCGACATCGTGACCTCCTACCTGCCCGGCTGGACCGGGATGCGCATGTGGATGATCGCCCGGCCCCTCTCGGGTTTTGCCGAGACCTTCAGCCAGTACATCGTGGAACTGGCCGAGGGCGGCGGATCGGACAGCCCCGACGACGATCCCGAAATCCAGCACGCCCTGTTCGTCACCGGCGGGTCCATGTCCGTCACCATCGACGGCACCGAACACCTGCTGACCCCCGGCGGCTTCGCCTATGTCCCGCCGGGCTGCGCCTGGTCGGTCAGGAACACCACGCCGGGCAACACCGGCTTTCACTGGTGGCGCAAGCGGTGGCAGCCGGTCGAGGGGGTCAGCCGCCCCGATCCGATCGTCGCGCAGGAACAGGACATCGCGCCGTCCATGATGCCCGACACCGACGGGGCCTGGGGCACGACCCGCTTCATGGACCCGGCCGACCTGCGCCACGACATGCACATCACCGTGGTCACGTTCAAACCCGGCGGATCCATCCCCTTTGCCGAAACCCATGTGATGGAACACGGCCTGTTCGTTCTGGAAGGCAAGGCGGTCTATCGCCTGAACCGCGACTGGGTCGAGGTGGGCCCCGGCGACTACATGTGGCTGCGCGCCTTCTGCCCGCAGGCCTGCTATGCGGGCGGGCCGGGGCCGTTCCGGTATCTGCTCTACAAGGACGTGAACCGACACGCGCCCTTGTGGCCGAACAGGTAGGCGAAAGGCCGGGCGCGATGCCCGGCCTTTTCCGTTACAGGTCGTAGATCCGGCCGAACTTCTGCTCCAGGTAAGCCAGCAGCGGCTCGGGCGAGACATCCGCACCCGTCGCCTCCTCGATCAGCGCGCGCGGGCGCATCAAGCCGCCATGGCGCTGCACGTTCTCGCGCAGCCATTCGACGGCGGGCGCGGCATCGCCTGCGGCAAGCGCGACGTCCAGATCGGGCACCGCGTCCCGCATTGCCGCGTTCAGGCAGCCTGCATAGACATTGCCCAGGGCATAGGTCGGGAAGTATCCGAACAGGCCCACCGCCCAATGCACGTCCTGCAGGACGCCATTCGCCGGACGGTCCACCGCCACACCGAAATCGCGCAGAAAGCGTGCGTTCCAGGCCTCGGGCAGGTCGTCGGTGGAGAGCCGCCCCGAGATCAGGTCGCGCTCCAGATCGAAGCGCATCATGATGTGCAGGTTGTATTGAACCTCGTCCGCCTCGGTGCGGATGAAGCCCGGCGTGACGCGGTTCACGGTGGCGTGGAAGGCGTCGGCGTCGGTGATGTTCAGCCCGTCGAAGGCGTCGGACATGCGGTTGAACAGCCAGCCCGTGAAGGCGCGGCCACGGCCCAACTGGTTTTCGTAAATCCGGCTCTGGCTTTCGTGGACGCCCATCGACACGCCCCGGCCCAGCGGCGTGAAGGCATAGTCGTCGTCGATGCCCAGTTCGTAACTGGAATGGCCGACCTCGTGGATGGTCGAATAAAGGCAGTTGAAGGGATCGGTTTCCACCACCCGCGTGGTGATGCGGCTGTCCTGCCAGCGGCCGCTGCTGAAGGGGTGGACCGCGATGTCCATCCGCCCCCGCGACCAGTCATAGCCGAAGGCCGTCGCGCAGATGCGGGCCAGCCGGATCTGGGTTTCCTGCGGGAAATGGCCGGTCAGCGGCTGCGGCTGGTTGTCGGAACCCAGCACCTCCTCTCGCAGCGCCACCAGGCGCGGGCGCATGGTGTCGAACAGCGCAGCGATCTGCGCCCCCGTCATGCCCTGTTCGTAATCGTCCAGCAGCGCGTCATAGGGATCGCCGCCATCGGCGATTGCGGCGGCCTCGTCCTGTTTCAGAACCAGAACCTGGTCCAGCGTGGGCAGGAAATCCTCGGGCGCGTCGTTGGCGCGCGCTGCGGCCCAGATGCCCTGGGACAGCGATGTCACGCGCGCCAGTTCCTGCGCCAGTTGCGCGGGGACGCGGCTTGCGCGGTTGAAATCGCGCGCGATCAGTTCCAGCGACCGGGCCTCGGCATCGGACTGCGGTTCAGCAACCTCCAGCCATTCGCCGATGCGGGGGTCGGTGCGGCGCTCGTGCAGCACGGCCTCCATCGCGGCCATCTCCTCGGCCCGCTGCTCGACCGCGCCGCGCGGCATGACGGTTTCCTGGTCCCAGCCGAGGCGTTCGGCGACCGAGGACAGCGCCTCGGTCTGGCGCTGAAAGGCAAGCAGGTCGTTGATGGCCGTCATCGGATGGTCCCCCTGACCGAGGTTTCATGCGGAAAGCGTGCATGATGCCGCGCCCGGATGATAAGTGCAAACAGCGCGACCGCGCCGACCTGATGCGCCAGCGCCAGCCCCAGGGGCGAGGCGTGGACAACGTTCATGATCCCCAGGCCCACCTGCACCGCCACCGCCACGATCATCACCGTGAAGGCGCCGCGCGTCACCGGATGGGGCGAACGGCGGGCGCGCAGCCAGACCACCACGGCAAAGATCGCCAGCAGATAGCCGGTCATGCGGTGGACGAACTGCACCAGGGCCGGGTTCTCGAACAGGTTGCGCCAGCCAAGCGCCGGATCCCAGATCGCCTCGGGGATCCATTCGCCGCCCATGGTCGGCCAGCCGGTATAGGTGCGGCCCGCGTCGATGCCCGCGACAAGCGCGCCGATCAGGATCTGCACGAAGGCCAGGTGCATCAGGCCGGTGGACATGGAAAACAGCTTTGCCTCGCCGGCGCGGCGGGCACGCAGCAGGTCGGCCTCGCTGCGCCCCAGCAGCAGGACATACCAGGCGATCAGGCCCATGATGACAAAGGCAAGCCCCAGATGCGTCGCCAGCCGATACGAGGCGACGCGGGTCATCCCTTCGACCAGGCCGGAACTGACCATCCACCAGCCAATGGCGCCCTGCAGCCCGCCAAGCGCGCCAAGCCCCAGCAGGCGTGGGGTCCAGCCGGTCGGGATGCGCCGGGTCGCCAGGAAGAAGACAAAGCCCACCGCCCAGACAAGGCCGATCAGCCGGCCCAGCAGGCGATGCGCCCATTCCCACAGATAAATCTGCTTGAAGCCCGCCAGATCCATGTCCGGGTTGACCTCGACATATTGGGGGATCTGCTTGTAAGCATCAAATTCCGCTTGCCAATCCGCTTCGTTCAGCGGCGGGATCGTGCCCGTGACCGGCGCCCATTCGGTGATGGACAGGCCCGATCCGGTCAGCCGGGTCGCCCCGCCAAGCGCGATCATCGCCAGCACCAGCACGAACAGAACCACCAGCCAGGCGCGGATCGCCCGGCGCGCGCCGCGCGGTGCCGCATCGATCATGCCGGTCGTGGCGACGGGGCGGCTGGTGGCGGTGGGGTCCGAGACTTCCTCGAAAACGGGGCGCTTGGCCATCGCTTGCTCCTTCAGGCGGACAGTAGGGGTGGGTCAGCGCCGGGTCAACTGCCGCAGCATCCCGTGCAGGATCCGCACGTCGCCACGCGTCAGCGCCAGCCGCGACCACATGTTGCGCAGGTTCAGCCGCATGGAGGCGGCCTTGGTTTCGGGAAAGAAGAAGCCCGCCTCGGCCAGCCTTTCCTCGAAGTGGTCGCCCAGCTTCTCGATCTCCAGGCGGTCGGCCAGGGCTATGGTTTCGGGGCGGGCATGGTGGGGGGATGGCTCGGCGGGCAGGATGTCGCGCCCGTATTCGTAACCCATCAGCAGCACGGCCTGCGCCAGGTTCAGCGACGGGAAGTCCGGGTTGACCGGCACGGTCACGATGGCATTGGCGCGGGCCACGTCGTCGTTTTCCAGCCCCGTGCGTTCCGGCCCGAAGATGATCGCGCAACGGCCCTGGTGGTTGCGCGCCATCTCCATCGCGGTGGCGGGGGTATGCACGGGCTTCGACAGTTCCCGCCCCCGCGCGGTCGTGGCGAAGGCGAAGTCGATGCCCTCCATCGCCTCGGCCAGCGTCGGATAGATGCGGGCGCGGTCCAGCACTTGCCCCGCCGCGCCCGAGGCCATGGCGACGGCGCGCGGGTTGGGCCAGCCGTCGCGGGGATCGACCAGCCGCATCTCGGTCAGGCCGAAGTTCAGCATGGCGCGGGCTGCGGCGCCGATGTTTTCGCCCATCTGCGGGCGGACCAGGATGATGACGGGAAGGCGGGTGCTTTGCATGGGGGGGCAGATAGTCCGTCTGGCGGCGGGCGGCAAGCTGCGCTATGGGCAGCCGAAAGGAGTTCCGCCCATGTCCGACGCCCAAGACGCCCCGCAGCTTTACCTGATGATGCCCGCCGGGGCGCAGGCCTCGACCCTTGGGCCGCAACTGGCGGCGGTGATGGATGCATTCCCGGTCGCCTGCCTGCGCATCCGCGCGGGGGCCGAGGAGGATGAGCTGGGCCGCCTGGCCGATCTGGCGCGCGAGATCGCCCATGCGCGCGACGTGGCGGTGGTGATCGACGATCATGTGGCGCTGGCGCAGCGGCACGGGTTGGACGGGGTTCACCTGACCGATGGCGCGAAGGCCGTGCGCTATGCGCGCAAGGAACTGGGCGCAGATGCGATTGTCGGCTGCTTCTGCGGATCGTCGCGCCACGAAGGCATGAACGCGGGCGAGGCCGGGGCGGATTACGTCAGCTTCGGGCCGGTGGGTGCATCGGCCCTCTATCGCGGCGAGCCGGTGGAGCTTGAGTTGCTCCAGTGGTGGTCCGAGATGATCGAGGTTCCGGTCGTGGCCGAAGGCGCGATCACCCGCGAACTGCTGGAGCAGCTTTCGCCGGTCAGCGACTTCATCGCCATCGGGCCCGAGATCTGGACGGCCAGCGATCCGGTGGCGGCGCTGACCGCGCTCTGGGGCTAGATGTCGAAGCGTTCACGCGCCCCTGCGGCGAAGCGGCGCAGGATCAGCGGGTAAAGCTGGTGTTCGCGCTGAAGGACACGGGCGGCGAGCGTTTCCGGCGTGTCGCCCGGTTCGATGGGCACGCGCGCCTGGCCCAGGATCGGGCCTGCATCCAGATCGGTCGTGACCTCGTGGACGGTGGCGCCGGCCTCGGTATCCCCTGCTTCCAGGGCGCGCTTGTGGGTGTGAAGCCCTGGGTATTTGGGCAAAAGAGAAGGGTGGATGTTGAGCATCCGGCCTTCGAAGCGGTCGATGAAACCGGGCGTCAGGATGCGCATGAAGCCCGCAAGGCAGAGGATGTCGGGGCGCGCCTCCAGCAGCGGCTCCAGCAACGCGACCTCGAAGGCGGCGCGGTCGCCCTTGAAGGCGCGGTGATCCACGGCGGCGGTCGGCACGCCAAGCGCGGCGGCTTTCGCCAGACCCGCCGCCGCCGGATCGTTGGACGCCACCAGCACCGGCTGCGCAGGGTGGTCGCCCGACTGCATGTCCTCGACCAGGCGGACCATGTTCGATCCGCTGCCCGAAATCAGAATGGCGACTCGCTTCACGCAAGCGCCCCGCTGTAGCGCACGCCCTGCCCTGCCACGACACGACCCAGACGGTGGACCGTCTCGCCTTGCGCAGCCAGCAGGTCCGTCAGCGCATCGGCGCGTTCGGCGGCGACCGACAGGATCATGCCGATGCCGCTGTTGAAGGTCTTGAGCATCTCGGCCTGTTCGATCCCGCCCGCCTCGGCCAGCCAGCGGAAGACGGGCGGCAGGGACCACGCCGTCAAGTCGATCTCGGCCCCGAGATCCTTCGGCAGGACGCGCGGCAGGTTCTCGGTAATGCCGCCGCCGGTGATATGGGCCAGGGCATGGACGCCGCCCGCGCGGATCGCGGCAAGCGCGGGTTTCACGTAAAGCCGCGTCGGCGTCAGCAGCGCCGCGCCCAGTTCGCCCTCGCCAAAGGGCGAGGCGGCCTTCCAGCCAAGCCCCGCGCGTTCTGCGACCTTGCGCACCAGCGAATAACCATTGGAGTGAACGCCGTCCGAGGCGAGGCCCAGCAGCACGTCGCCCTCGACCACGCCCTGCGGCAGGGCCGTGCCGCGCTGCATGGCGCCGACCGCGAAACCCGCCAGGTCGAAGTCGCCGTCGTGATACATGCCCGGCATCTCGGCCGTCTCGCCGCCGATCAGGGCGCAGCCTGCCGCCTTGCAGCCGCGCGCGATGCTTTCGACGACGCGGGCGCCCTCATCGACGGACAGCTTGCCGGTGGCGAAATAGTCCAGGAAGAACAGGGGTTCCGCCCCCTGGCAAACCAGGTCGTTCACGCACATCGCGACCAGATCCTGGCCGATGCCGTCCAGATGCCCGGTATCGATGGCGATGCGCAGCTTGGTGCCCACGCCGTCGGTCGCAGCGACCAAGACCGGATCGTCATAGCCCGCCGCGCGTGGGTCGAACAGCGCGCCAAAGCCTCCAAGCGCGTCCATCACGCCGGGGCGCGCGGTCGCGGCGGCGGCGGGCTTGATGCGTTCCACAAGCGCATTGCCCGCGTCGATATCGACGCCCGCATCGCGATAGCTGATCCCGTTCCTGGTCATGGCGGCCCCCGGCTGAATGATGCGCCCCCGATAGCGGAAGCGTCCCACGGGGGCAACGGCGATCGGCGCTTGACCGAAGCAGGCGGGGCGATTAACCCCGAAGGCAGCGTTGGGCCTGTAGCTCAATGGTTAGAGCAGGGCGCTCATAACGCCTTGGTTGGGGGTTCGAGTCCCTCCGGGCCTACCATCCCAACGCAAATGCCCGCCGGGGTGAACCGACGGGCATCCGGGCTTCACGGAGCGGAAGCCAAGCGGACGATCAGGCGTCCAGCTTTTCGACCTTCGGCGCGGCCTTCGCGATCTCGATCCGGCGGGGCTTCAGGGCCTCGGGGATTTCGCGGACCAGGTCGATGTGCAGCATCCCGTCCACATGGCTGGCGCCTTCGACGCGCACGTGATCGGCAAGGGTGAACTTGCGTTCAAAGGCGCGGGTGGCGATGCCGCGATGCAGATAGGTGCGGCCGTCGTTTTCCTCGGCCTTGCGGGCCGAAACGATCACGGCACCGTCGCGGACCTCGACATTCAGGTCTTCGGGCGCAAAACCGGCCACGGCGATCGAGATGCGATAGGCGTCGTCGCCCGTCTTTTCGATGTTGTAGGGCGGATAGGTGGGGGCGGCGACGTCCGCCGACAGGGCGCGGTCCATCACGTCGGCCAGACGGTCAAAGCCGACCGAGGCACGATAAAGCGGGGTCAGGTCAAAATTGCGCATGGGTCACATCCTTCACAAGCGATGCAGTATGTTGCCCCCCGGTCGCCGGGCGGGCTGTCCACCGACGCCATCCTGGCCGCCGGTAACGCTGATTTAGGAGGCTAAGAGGCCCGTTCAAGACCCCCTGCGCAACCTTTTCAACGCCCCCGCTGCGCGGCTAGAAGGACGCATGGATCTGCTTTTGTCCCTGCCCGCCTCGCTTTCGGCCGCCGACCTGTCGGCGCTTGTCCTGCTGTTCGCCGTCTGGTTCGGCATCGGCTGGTTCACCGAACGGCCGCCTGCGGGCAAGCCTTCGGTATCCGTCCTGATGACGCGGTTCAGGCGCGAATGGATGATGAATTTCATCACCCGCGATCCGCGCATCTTCGACAGCAACATCCTGTCCAGCCTGCGCGAAGGCACGGCCTTCTTCGCATCGGCCTGCATGATCGCCACGGGGGGGATCCTGGCGCTGATCGGCAATACCGACCAGTTGCGCGGACTGGCGGCGGAACTGGCCCTGGAACGGCCGGGCGGGATCCTGTGGGAATTGAAGCTGCTGGTGACGATGTTCTTCGTCGTCAACGCCTTCTTGAAATTCGTCTGGGCGCACCGGCTATTCGGATATTGCGCGATCATGATGGCCGCCGTGCCGAACGACCCCGACGATCCGATGGCGCAGGACCGTGCCATGCAGGCGGCGGATCTGAACATCACCGCCGCGCGCAGCTTCAACGCGGGGCTGCGCAGCGTCTATTTCGCGCTTGGTTCGCTGGGGTGGCTGGCGGGGCCCTGGGCGCTGATCGTTGGCACCGCCGTCGTGCTGTACGTGACCTGGCGGCGCGAGTTCGCCTCGACCTCGCGCCAGGTGATCATGCGCAGTCTGCCACCGCCCCGCTTGCCCGATCATGCCAGACTGCCAGCGTCAGCACCAAGGCCCCCGCAGCCGTGAGCGCGATGCCGACATAGCCGCTGGAGGCCCAGCCCCAGCCCGCCGACAGCGCCAGCCCGGCCAGGAAGGGCCCAAGCGCGTTGGCGGCGTTGAAGGCCGCGTGGTTCATCGCGGCGGCCATGTTCTGCGCGCGCCCCGCGACATCCATCAGCCGGGTCTGCAGCGGGATTACCAGCCCCGCCCCCGCCGCCAGCAGGAAGGACGACAGCACCATCATCTGCCAGTTGCCGACTGCGAAGGACGCAAAGCCCTGCGTCGCGGCCATGGCGGCCAGGCTGACATAGGCGGCGCGGATCTGGCCCACGCGTTCCGTCAGCCGTCCCGCGGCCCAGGTGCCCAGCGTGCCGCCGACGCCAAAGACGCACAAGGCAAGCGGGATCGCATAGGCGGGGCCATCGGTCGTGGCGATCATCGCGGCGGTCAGGAAGGCATAGACGGCGAAGAAGCCGCCAAAGCCGATGGCGCCCACGGCCAGCAGCCATAGCACGCGCGGGTTGCGCAGGGCCTGCAGTTCATCCCAGGGCCGGGCGTTCGGGTTGCCGCCGACGCGGGGCGCGACCTTCAGGATCAGCCAGGCCGACAGCAGCGCGATGAAGCCCGGCAGTGCGAAGCCCCAGCGCCAGCCGATGCTCTGGCCCAGCCAGCCCGCCAGCGGCACGCCGACGATATTGGCGACGGTCAGGCCGATGATGACCTGCGCGGCGCCCCGCGCCCGGTGTTCGCGCGGCAGGGCATCGGCGGCGTACAGCATCGCGACGCCCAGAAACCCGCCATGCGGCAGACCGGCCAGAAACCGCATCCCGGTCAGCGCGGCCAGTCCCGGCAGGATCGCGGCGGCAATGTTCATCACGCCATAGAATGCCATTAACGCCGCAAGATACCGCCGACGCGGCAGCCGCGCGCCCATGATCGAGGTCAACGGCGCGCCAATCACCACGCCCAGGGCATAGGCGCTGATGACATGGCCCGCCTGCGGTTCCGTGATGCCCAGATCGCCCGCGAAATAGGGCAACAGGCCCATGGCCGCGAATTCCGACGTGCCGATGGCGAATGCGCCAAGGGCCAGCGCCAGGATGGCATGGCGAAGGTTACGGTTGTCTGTCATGGCGCGCGCGTTCCTGTGGGTGAATGCCCCACCATCTTTCTGCAACGCAGCAAAGGCAAGGCGAGCGTCAGTAGACCTGCATTGCGGGAAATGCAACCGTTACAGATACCCGCGCCGCAGCATGATCCAGACCACGAATGCCGCCAGAACCAGCAGGCCCAGCGTGACCGAGGCCGCGAAGCCAAGCGCCCTGCCCTGCCAGCGGGACAGTTCCCCCAGCGGCTGCAGATGCGCGGTCAGCGCCTGATGGGCGCGTGACAGTCGGGCCAGATCCAGTTGCCGGGCGATCTTCGGCTGGGCGGACAGCTGGTCCGCCTGCGCCAAGGCTGCGGCCTGCTTGCGCAAGCCCCGCGGCAGGGCCCCGCCCCGGCGGCGCAGCATGATGTGCAGCGGCGGGCGTTCGCCCCGGCGGGCGCCGCCAAAGCGGGCAGCGATCAGGCGCGACACCTCGTCGGCCATGTCGCGGATATCGTCGGGACTGGTTGCGTGGCGTGTCATGGCGCGCAGTCTAGCGATACTGGCGGGGCCGCGCCAGACGCTCTAGGATCGGCGGCATGAAACTGAATCACGCGATCTTCGGCAGCGGCGAAGGCTTGCCGGTCCTGCTGGTCCACGGCCTGTTCGGGCAGGGCCGCAACCTTGGCGCGCTGGCACGCAGGCTGGCGGAAGGGCGCCGCGTCGTCACGGTGGACATGCGCAACCACGGCGGCAGCTTCCACGATCCCGACCATGGCTATCCGGCGATGGCGGGCGATCTGGCCGATGCGATCGCGGATCTGGGAGGCCAGGTCGATCTGGTCGGGCATTCGATGGGCGGCAAGGCGTCAATGGTGCTGGCGCTGACCCGGCCCGCGATGGTGCGCAAGCTGGCGGTCATGGACATCGCGCCGGTGGCCTACGGCCATTCGCAGAACGCGCTGATCGACGCGATGGAGTCGCTGGACCTGTCCGCCATCGACCAGCGCAGCACCGCCGATGCGGCCTTGGCGGAACGGATAGAGGATCCGGGGATCCGGGCCTTCCTGCTGCAATCTCTGGACCTGAAGGCTGAGCCAAAGGCGTGGCGGTTGAACCTGCCCGCCCTGCGCGACCAGATGGACCGGCTGGTCGGCTGGCCCGACGACTTGCCCAAGGCCAGCTTCGACGGCCCGGTGCTGGAGGTCACGGGGGAACGGTCCGACTATGTGACCGCCGAAGGCCAGGCGGCGCTGCGCGGCTATTTCCCGCAGGCGCGCGTCGTCCGCGTCAAAGGCGCTGGGCATTGGCTGCACGCCGACGCGCCCGAGGCCGTGGCTCAGATTCTTGTCAGCTATCTGGGCGAGGGATAAGCGCGCCCCAGCAATCCAGGTCGAAGGTCACGACCCCGGTATCGCGCGGCACCCTGGCGCTGTCGCTGAAGGGGATGACCGCGCAGCCCGTCGCCTGCGCCGCCGCCTGTTCCATCAACGGGCGGATCACCGTGACCTGGGGGCGGGCGACGAAGTTCAGCCGCACCACCTGCGCCCGGTCGTCCTTGTGAAAGACCGCGAAGTCGATGCCCTGCAGGCGGATGTCATGGCGCACCGCTTCCATCATCCGGGGCGATGGCGTCGCGCAGGCGGCAAGGAGCAGCAGAAGAACAAGAACACGCATGGACCCTGTCTGCCACACCGGGCGTTAAGGGCGGGTTAACGGCCGCCCTGTTCCTCCAGCCGGTCGGCCAGGGATTCGGCCCGCGCGGCCAGTTCGGCCATGGCTTCCTTCAGGTCGGAGGGGATCACCGGAACCTCGACCCGCGGGGGATTGGCCTGCAGGCGGTTCAGGTGGCGTTCGGCCTTTTCGGCGCGTTCCTCCAAGGTCGCCACGCGGTCGGCCAGCATCAGCCCGGCCAGCAGCAGCAGGCGCGGTTCCGGCGTGCGGCCTGCCTGGGCCAGGATCTGCTGCGCCTCGGCATCCAGAACGGCGGCGGCGCGCTGCAGCAGGCGTTCCTCTCCGTCCTGGGCGGCGACGCGGTATTCCTTGTGCCCGATGATGAAATCGACTTCGGCCATTTACCTCTCCCCCTGCGCCCTGTCCGTGTCTTCGGGAACACCCCCCGCATCGCCCGCGATTTCCCCGGCGATTTCCGGCGTGGCGGCGGATGCTTCGTTTTCCGCAAGCAGGCGCTCGACCTCGGCCATCAGGGCGCCCAGTTGCGCGGTTTCGGCGGCGCGGGCGGCGCGCAGTGCCTCGATCTCGGCTTCCAGGGCGACGCTGACGGCCTCGATCCTGTCGCCATCGCCCGAGGCCGCCTGGATCAGCGCGCGGTTGGCCGCCGCCAGATCGTCATTGGCCGCAGCCAGCCGCGCGGCCTGTTCCGCCAGATCCTGCCCGCCTGCCCCGCTTGTGTGCCGCGACAACTGATCGGTCAGCGCGGCGATCTGCGCATGGGCCTGGTCCAGTTCCGCCCGCAGATCCGTATCCGGCGACCCTGCTGCAACACCGCCCCGATCCAGGAACTGGTCGATGCGGTCCAGGGCGGCACTGAGGCGGCGTTCGCTGACAGAGATATCGCTCATCGGCGGTCCTTTCAAAGCGTCCCCTTGGTTGTGGCATTGCGCCCGCCCCGTGACAAGCCTGCCGCTTGGCGCGACGCCTGCCGCGCCCTATAAGGCAGCCGACGAAAGGATATTGCCATGCGCGAAGCCACCATCACCCGCACCACCGCCGAAACGCAGATCGAGGTCACGCTGAACCTTGACGGCACCGGCGTTTATGACAACCAGACGGGGGTTGGCTTCTTCGACCACATGCTGGACCAGCTGTCGCGCCATTCGCTGATCGACCTGACGATCCGCGCCAAGGGCGACCTGCATGTGGACGACCACCACACGGTCGAGGATACGGGCATCGCCATCGGCCAGGCCCTGACCCGCGCGCTTGGCGACAAGAAGGGCATCCGCCGTTACGGCAGCTTCCTGCTGGGGATGGACGATTCGCTCGTCCGCGCGGCGCTGGATCTGTCGGCCCGGCCCTTCCTGGTGTGGAACGTCGATCTCCCGACCGAGAAGATCGGGACATTCGACACCCAGCTTGTCCGGGAATTCTTCCAGGCCCTGTCCACCCATGGAGGCATCACGCTGCATGTGGACCGCCTCCACGGCATCAACAGCCACCACATCGCCGAGGCCGCCTTCAAGGCCGTGGCCCGCGCGCTGCGCGAGGCGGTCGAGCCCGATCCGCGCATGGCAGGTGTGCTGCCCTCCACCAAGGGGGCACTGTGATGCGGGTCGCGCTGATCGACTATGACAGCGGCAACCTGCACTCGGCGGAAAAGGCGTTCCAGTTGATGGGCCGCGATGCCGGGGCCGAGATCGTCGTGACCTCGGACCCGCAGGTGGCTGCCAAGGCCGACCGCATCGTGCTGCCGGGCGACGGCGCCTTCCCCGCCTGCCGCCGTGCCCTGGGCGAGGTGGACGGCATGGCCGAGGCGCTGCGCGAGGCGGTGCTGGGACGCGGCGTGCCCTTCATGGGCATTTGCGTGGGGATGCAGATGCTGGCGACGACGGGGCACGAATACCGTGAAACCGCCGGTCTGGACTGGATCGGAGGAGAGGTTGCGGCCATCGCCGCGCCGGGGCTCAAGGTGCCGCACATGGGCTGGAACGATCTGGTGATAGACCGCCCCCATCCGGTGCTGGAGGGGATCGGGACGGGCGATCACGCCTATTTCGTCCACAGCTGGCAGTTCCAGGTTTCGGACCCGGCGCATCTGCTGGCGCATGTTGATTACGGCGGTCCCGTGACGGCGGTGGTGGGGCGCGACAACATCGTCGGCATGCAGTTCCACCCGGAAAAATCCCAGGCGGTCGGCCTGCGCCTCATCGCCAACTTCCTTCGCTGGAAGCCCTGAGACAGGGCCGTCGCCCCATGACCTGACCTAGCGGCACGAGCAGCGGCTGATCCGGCCAGCGGACCCGATCAACCGCTGCGACCGGATGCCCCCGGCCGGGCCGGGGACATCGCGCTGTCACTTGACGGTTATGCGGCCATCCAGGACTGGCTGATAAGCGCCGTCATGCGCGCCAAGATAGGCCGCGACGACCTCGGCCAGGTCGGGACCGAAGTCATAGGCGTTCTGCGCCTTGGTTTCAAAGACATCATAGCCGTCGCCACCCGACCGCATGTAGTTGTTCGACGCGACCCCATAGGTCGCGTTGGGATCGATGGGCTTCCACTCGCCATCCGCCATGACCATCACGTCGCTGATGCGCTTGCCCGCCTCGGCTGCGGGATCGACGGTGTACTTCAGCCCCGCGACCTGCGCGAAACGGCCCGCGCCTTCCTCGTACTGGCTGGCGCCGTTTTCCAGCGCGGCAACCACGTCCGAGCCCTTCATCTGGAACGTGGCAAGCGTGTTCTGGAACGGCAGGACGGTATAGACCTCGCCCATCGAGACCGGCCCCTGGTCGATGGATGCGCGCAGGCCCCCGCCATTGGCGATGGCGATGGTCACGCCCTGGTCCTTGACCCGGTCCAGCATCGCATCGGCCACAAGGTTGCCCATCTCGCATTCCCTGGCGCGGCAACTGGTGCGGTCGCCGTCGATGGGGCCTGCGGTTTCCGCGACGATCTTCTGGCGAAGCTCTTCGATCGGGGCGGCCATTTCCTTGACGCGCGCGGCGATGGCCTCGTCCTCGGAGACGGAATTGTCCAGCAGGATCGGCTCGCCCTCGACCTTGGTCAGCTTGCCCTTGTCGTCGAAGGTCAGCGTCAGGTGGCCCAGGTATTTGGAATAGGCATAGGCGGTGGCGACCGGAACCTCGGTCCCGTCCGGCCCGGCGACCATGGTGGGATAGGGCCCCTCGGCCTTCTCCATGTCGCCCAGCAGCGTGTGCGAATGTCCGCCGATGATCGCGTCTAGTCCCGGAACCTCTTTCGCGAAGTCCTGGTCGCGCAGATAGCCCACATGGGTCAGCGCGATGATCTTGTTGACGCCCTGGTCGGTCAGTTCCTGCACATCGGCCTTGAGGCTCTCGATGTCGTCTTGGAAGATCACCGACGCGCCGGGCGAAGAGGTTTCCGGCGTGTCCATCGCCAGGGCCGAGACGATGCCGATCTTTTCGCCGCCGACCTCCAGGGTGATGACATTATCGACCTTGTCCTTCAGCACGTTCGACTGCGACAGATCCAGGTTGCCGGACACGACCGGGAAGCGCACCCCGTCTGCCAGGATCGCCAGCCCCTCGGGGCCGTTGTCAAATTCGTGGTTGCCGACCGCCATGGCGTCATAGCCGATGGCGGTCATGAACTCGACCACGTCCTTGCCCTTGTAGGTCGTGTAGAACAGCGATCCCTGGTACTGGTCGCCCGCATCCAGCACGATGACATTGCCGCCCTCGGCCCGGATCCTGTCGCGCAACTCCTTGACCTTGGACGCCACGCGCGCCACGCCGCCAAAGCATTCGCCCGCATCCTTCGCTTCCTGGTCGCAGGTGCTGTCATATGCGTTGATCGCCTCGATGCGGCTGTGCAGGTCATTGGTGTGGAGGATGTGCAGCACCGTTTCGGCCTGCGCCGATCCTGCAAAAAGCGCCGCGGCGGATACGGCGGTCAAAAGGCGGAATGCCATCGGTGATTCCTTTCTTGCCCAGGGGACTGATCGAAAGGAAGATTGGCGCAGGGCTGCCGGGGGGTCAAATGACGGAATCTTGGCAGCGGCTCACTTGACCCAACCGTTCGCCCCGGCGCAAATGCCGCCATGATGATCTACAAGATTCTTCGCGCCGGGGAATGGGCGCGGCTTCAGGCCCAGGGGATGACAGAAGGTGCGCCGGTCGATCTGGCCGACGGCTTCGTGCATTTCTCGACCGCCGCGCAACTGCCGGTCACGCTGTCCAGGCACTTTTCGGCCGAGGAAAACCTGACGCTGCTGGCCTGCGATACGTCCCGCCTTGGCGGTGATCTCCGGTGGGAACCCTCGCGCGGCGGGGATCTGTTCCCGCATCTCTACCGCCCGCTGAGGCTGGACGACATTGCCTGGTCGCGCGACATCCTGTCCGGTCAGAACGGCCACGAAACAGGACCGCTGGAATGAACCTTGTGGAAAAAGCCGGTCTGGCCGCCTTGCACAGGCTGGACCCGGAACGCGCGCATGACCTGTCGATCCGCGCGCTGTCGTCGGGCTTGGTGCCATTGCCGGGGACGCCGGTCACGTCCGACAGGCTTCGCACCAGCCTTGCGGGGCTTGACCTGCCGAACCCGGTGGGGCTTGCCGCCGGTTACGACAAGAACGCAAGGGCCGTGGCTCCCCTGATGCGCGCGGGCTTCGGCTTCATCGAACTGGGCGCCGCCACCCCGCGCCCGCAGCCCGGCAACCCGCAGCCCCGCCTGTTCCGCCTGACCAAAGACCGCGCGATCATCAACCGCTTCGGCTTCAACAACGAGGGCGCGCAGGTCATCGCATCCCGGATGGCCAGACGGCCAGCAGGGATTCCCGTCGGGCTGAACATCGGCGCGAACAAGGACAGCAGCGACCGGGCCGCGGACTTTGCAGCCGTCGTGGACATTGCGGGTGCATCGGCGGATTTCCTGACCGTCAACGTGTCCTCGCCCAATACCGAACGCCTGCGCGACCTGCAGGGTGCGGACGCCTTGGCGGCGCTTCTGCGCGGCGTGCTTCAGGCGCGGGATCGGCTGGCGCAGCGGCGCCCGGTCTTCCTGAAGATCGCCCCCGACCTGAGCGACGGCGAGATTGCCGATATCGCAGCCGTCGCCTCTGAATGCCGCGTCGATGGCATCATCGCGACCAACACCACCCTGTCGCGGAACAACCTGTCCGCTCCCCAAGCCGCGCAGGTGGGCGGGCTGTCGGGCAAACCGCTCTTTCATCGCTCGACCATTGTTCTGGCGAAGCTTTATCAGGCGACAAGCGGCGCCATCCCCCTGATCGGCGTGGGCGGCATCGCCTCGGCCGATGACGCGTGGGAGAAGATCCGGGCCGGCGCAAGCGCGGTGCAGATCTATTCGGCGCTGATCTATCAGGGCTTTTCGCTGGTCACGCAGATCGCGAAGGGCCTGGACAAGCGCCTGCGGATCGAAGGCACGACATTGGCCGAGCTTCGCGGCAGCGGCGCCGCCGACTGGTCTCAAAGATAGTCTTCGCCCAGGCCCAGCAACTGGTTCATGCTGTGCGACGGCTCGGAACAGCCGGCGTCGCCCACGATCCGCGCGGGCACGCCAGCCACCGTCTTGCATGAAGGCACATCCTGCAGGACCACCGAACCGGCGGCGATGCGCGAATGGTGGCCGACATGGATATTGCCCAGCACCTTGGCCCCTGCCCCGATCATCACCCCGTCGCCGATCTTGGGATGACGGTCGCCATCCTCCTTGCCGGTGCCGCCAAGTGTGACGGAATGCAGCATCGACACATCGTTGCCGACGGTCGCCGTTTCGCCGATGACGATGGAATGGGCGTGGTCGATCATCACCCCGGTGCCGATGACCGCCGCCGGATGGATGTCCACGCCAAAGCATTCCGAACACCGCATCTGCACGAAATAGGCCATGTCGCGCCGTTCCTGCTGCCACAGCCAATGCGCCATGCGATAGGCCTGCAGCGCCTGGAAACCCTTGAAGAACAGGATCGGCTGCAACAGCCGGTGCGTCGCCGGATCGCGGTCATAGACCGCCATCAGGTCGGCGCGCGCCGCATCCCCCAGTTCGGGCGAGGTGCGATAAGCCTGGTCCGCGATCTCGCGCAGGATCTGTTCGCTCATCTCGCCGCTGGCCAGCTTCAGGGAAAAGCGATAGGCCAGCGCCGCTTCCAGGCTGGAATGGTGCAGCAGCCCCGCATGAATCAAGGATCCCAGCAACGGTTCGTCCCGAACCGCTGCCCGCCCCTCATCGCGCAATTGCGACCAGATCGCATCGCGATCAAGCCCCAGGGTCTTGCTGCCTTGCATCGTCATGTCAGGGCTCCGCGCCAGTCTTGCGCCTTCTTAACGCGAAGCAGCGGCAGAGAAAAGGACAGCCGTCAATCGGGCAGCCGCAGTTCCAGCCAGTGGACGGCCAGCTTCACCTTGCCTCCGGTGAACGCGCCCCCTTCGCCCGTCATCAGCAGGTTCGCGCTGCTGTAATAGGTCATGGGCGTGCCCAGCATCCCGCGCGCCCAGGAACCCGTGTCCTTGCCCAGGCCCTGGCCAAAGCGGTTGTTGGAATCCGCCGTCCCCAATCGCCAGGTTTGAAGCGTTCCGGTCAGCGCCTGCGTGACCCGCGCAACCGCGCCGATCACCATGACGCTTGCCGGAATGGCGATGCCGGTGTCGAAGACAGCACCCGCCCGGACCGTCACCTCGCTTTCGGTCATCCCGAAGGCCAGGCCCGCCCCCATGGTGCCGAACGTGGCGGCACCGATGAACCAGGCCTGCCCGTCGAAGAACGCCTCGGTGCCACGATCGGCGACAAAGGCCCGCATCCCGCGCGACGGGCAGACGAAGACCCACCCGCCGTTCGCCCCTACGGCAATGCTGCCCGCGTGTCCTGACCATGCCTCTGCCGCGCCTTGCGGAACCCCCCAGCATTGCCCGTCGATCACCGCTGCGGGAGGGGCGACAACCGTCACGCTTTCCAGCACGGGGTTGGTCAGGCCGTCCAGCCGCATCAGCGCCTCGTTGACGGTGACGTGCTTCTGGGCCTGCGCGGATTGCAGCAATGGCAGTTGCAGGCGCATGGTTTCATTCGACATTGATGATTCTCCTGGCGTAAGGGCCCGCACCGAACTGGTCGGACAGTTGCGCAACAGCCACGGTAAAGGCGCCGCCACGATGGGCGGCGCTCCAGATGTCTTCGGGAACGGTGTATTCCGTCGCGCCGGTATCGGCCTCGTGCAGCACGACGCCGCCCTGCAAAAGGCGCAGGCGATAGCGTTCGCGAACCTCGCCCAGCGGGATGTCCGCGCCGTCCCATCCATCGCCATCGACACGGCTGCGGCGGATCCAGGACAGCGTGCGTCCCCTGGCGCGCAGATGGCAGGGCGCATAGAGCCGCAGCCCGATCCCCCGTGCCTCGGTCACCTGCGCGCGATAGCTGGGATCGTCAAAGGCCCGCCGCGCGGGACCGATGCGCCAGAAGCGTTCCTGCCCGCGGGCCGAGGGCGGCAGGCTGACCTGCTGCGGCGCACCGTCCAGCAGCACGACGACGCTGCCCTTTGGCCAGGCGTCCGGCATGATGCCGTCGGTGCCCGCCTGCCCGCGCAGCCTTTGGCCGATCTCCCACAAATCCTTGCCGACCGGGACCGCCCTGGAAAACTGGATCACCTCCCAGTTCTCCATGGATCCGTCGCCGATCGCCAGGGTGTTCGACCCCGCCAGCAAGGCTTTCATCCCGACCGACCGCAGCGAAGCGTCCTTCAGACGGATGCGCAGCGGCGCCCCCCGGTCAATGACGCCCGGACGCGCGCGCAGCAGCGGCGCCTCGGTGCGCCCGATGAACGCCCGCCTGGTCAGCACCGTGTTCAGATCGAACCCGCCATCGCTCTCGATCGAGGAATAGGCGACCACCGACCCCGGCCAGGGTTTCGCCGTCGCCGCCAGATAGGGCGCGTGCGGCTGTTCATCCCCTTTCAGCAGCGGCAGGTCCATGAACAGCGCCCAGACCGGCAAGGTCGGGGTATAACGGTTGATGATCCCGTCATCCTCGTTCGTGACAGCCTGCTGGTAGACGCCAGGCTCGACCCGCACCGCATCGACGGTGATGGCGCCCGCGCGCTCTACCCGGTCGATCCGCCACTGCTTCGGCTCGGCCCGGCCGTCATCCATGCGGATCACGTCCCCCGGCCCCAGATCGGAAACCGAAGGCGGCAGGGCAAAGCGCGCCGTATCGCGCGAGACGACCGCTTCCGCCAGCCAACGCTCGGCAATGGCGCGGCCTTCGGCGCGCGTCAGCGACATCGCGAATTCGCTGTCGCTGACCGTGTTGCCATCCACATCGGCCAGGCTGGCCTCGGCCGTGGCGGTGGCATAATCCCCGCCCGCCTCGACATGGGTCAGCCGCAAGCGTCCCGACAGTTCCGCCTGGGCCTGCCGGACGGTTTCAAAGTCACTGACCTCCTCGCCGATGGCCAGATGCTCGCGCCCCAGGCTGCGCTTGACCCGCCCGTCGCGCGGCAGGAACCGCAGGCAACCGTCACGCTCGACCGCGTCGATGCCATGCGCCAGCAGAAGCGGCTGCAAACCCGCGCGCGAGGTTTCTCCGCCGCCGACCTGAAAGCCGCGGACAACGCCGGTGACTTCGCTGGTATCGAAACTGCTGACGCCCGCCTCGCGGCAGATATCGGCAATGACCGACGCCAGCATCACAGACCCCGCCCGGCCGTTCAGCCAATGGCCGCGCTGCCAGGCCGGGCCGTCCGACCACAGATCCGGCCGCCCCGGAAAGGCGGGATAGGGCCGCGCGTCCCAGCACCAGACATGCGCGCGGTCCAGATCCAGCATCCGCCGGCCATCGGCCATGGCCGGATTGTTGGCGGGCTTCGACCAATAGGACATGACCGCCTGAATATAACCCGCCTGGATCGCGTCGTCGCGCTGCCCGTTGGAATAATGGGGCAGCGTGCTTTCCGAACTCATGGCATCCAGAAACTTGTTGGGCTGGTTCGTCGCCTTGTCCAGCGCGGCGCAGCCGTATTCCGTGAACCAGATCGGCTTCGATCCCGGCACCCAACCCGTCGCCTGCCGCGACCGCACGCCCTGCGGGCGGTCGTAATGCAGGTTCTGCCACCAGCTTTTCAGATCCTTGTATTTCCAGACCCAGGCCTCGTCATAGGCGCCGTCCGTGATCGGCGTGCGCCGCTGGGCATCGCGGTCGGCGTCGCTGGCATAATACCAGTCGAACCCCTCGCCCCCGCAGACATTGGCCTCCAGGTAATCCGGGTTTCCGATGCGGCCCCAATGGGCGTCCAGATGCTCCTCTCTATCCCGCCAGTCGGACAGCGGCATGTAGTTGTCGATCCCGATGAAGTCGATGTCAGGATGCGCCCAAAGCGGGTCGAGGTGGAAGAACAGCTCGCCCCCGCCCGGATGATGGCCGAAATATTCCGACCAGTCCGCAGCATAGCCGATCTTGACCGACGGCCCCAGGATCGTGCGGACATCGGCGGCCAGGCGGCACAACTGCTGCACGGCGGGATAGCTGTTCCCGGCGCCGCGGATCTGCGTCATCCCGACCATCTCGGAGCCGATCAGGAAGGCGTCGATCCCGCCCGCCGCCGCGCAGAGATGCGCGTAATGCAGGATGAACCGGCGATAGGACCATTCGTCCGGCCCGTTGTAGCGCACCCTGCCGCCATCCCGCACGAAGTCACCCACGGCGGCGGCGCCAAAGAACGCCTCGACTTCGGCCGCAGCCGCCACCGTGCCATCGACCGACCCCGCCCGCCCCGGCGCGACCGAGGTCGTGATCCGCCCGCGCCACGGCATGACCGGCTGTTCCTCGGCGCCATAGGGGTCGGGCAGCCTGTTGCCCGCCAGTTGCTCCATCAGGATGAAGGGATAGAAGATCGCCTTCCGCCCCGATGCCGCGATGGCCCGCAGCCCCTCGACAACCGCCTGATCCGCAGGCGTTCCGCCATAGATCGGGCGGTCGTTGACGCGCGAAACCTGGGCCGCCTTCGCGCGGTCGATGCCCGCCACCGTCCAGGGCATCTCGTCCCCGTCGATCTCCTTCTGCTCGACCTTGGGCTGCACGGTGCAGCGGTTGATGCGCAGGTCGCTGCCGAACCAGGACACGACCATCGACACCGAACCCACCTTCGGCAACTCGCGCCCCAGGATATTCATCGAGGCCGTGAAGTCCGTCCCGCCCATCGGCGTGTTCACGTTGGTTGACCGCAACTCGCCCAGGCCCAGATCCTGATTGACCGGCGTCGTCGCCAGCGAATATTCGCCCGTTCCGGGAATCAGCGCCACCGCCTGCACGTCGCGGCACAAGCCGCTGCCGTCCTGCGCGGGCGATGTCACCTCGAAGCTCAACTGCGGCATCCGGTTGCCCCAGGGCTCCAGGTTCAGATCCTCCAGCACCACATAGGCCAACCCGCGATAGGCCGGCGCCCCATCGCCCTCATGCGCGGCAATGGCGGGGTCGGGCTGCTGAACCTCGTCGCCGTTATAGACCCGCATGTTCAGGTCATCGGCCGAGATTTCCTCGCCATCCGCCCAGACGCGGCCCACGCCCAGGATGCGCCCTTCGCACAGCGCCAGCGCGACCGACAGGCGATAGCTGATCTGCGTCACCTTGGACTTGGGCGCACCCTTGCCGCCGCCCGCCTCCTCGGACCGCGCGACCTCCTCCAGGGGCGAGGCCCAGATGACATGGCCCGGCAGGCGCATCTGCCCCCAGATGCGCGGGATGGCCCAGCCCGCAGCGGTCTCGCCCTTCTCGACCAGCACTTCATAGCTGGCGGATTCGATGGTCACGACATTGGCCAGCTTGCGCAGGGACGCGCCCGCGCGCAGCACGTTCTGCACGGTTTCCGCCACCTGCGGCGCGGCCAGGAAGCCGCCGTCGCTGGCGACCGTCAGGCCCTTTTCCTCGATGACCAGGCCGCGCAGCCCGTCATCGTCGCCGCTGCGCAGATAGCCGTTGAACGCCTTCTGGTGGGGCACCTCGACCTCGGCGGTGGCGGACAGCGGGGTGCGGCCACGAAGGGCGGTCTTGCGGTCAAGTATGGTCATGCGTTCGTCCTGTGCATTGAGTTTCTTCTGAATGTCGTCCCGAAAGCCCTTGAGTTCGCTGACGAACCCCAACATGGCCCCCTTCAGGTCGGCGGCCGTGCCGCCACCCTCCGCGGCTTTCACCTCGGTCATGGTCTTTCTCCTCATCGCGATGATCGGGGCCGACCCGCCCCTGTTTTTCGGACCGCCGTAACGGCCCAAACCCGTAGGGTGCGTGCTTGCACGCACCGCTTAACCTCAAACCCGCAAAGCCTCCGCAGCCGCCGAAAACAGCGCCGCCACCTCGCGCAGGTCGTCCGCCTCCTTGCGGCCCACCTTGGCCTCGGGCAGCATCGGGAAGGTGACCAGAGACACCTCCCACAACTCGACCTCGGCCAGCACGCGGTGGCCCTGCCTGTCCCGTTCCGCGCGGATCGTGCGATAGCCGATCGACAGCCCGTCGATGGCCCCCGCCTGAATCAGGGCCGCAGCCTCGCGCGCCTGCGCCACCTCGGGCAGCAGGCGGCCCTTGACCCACAAGCCCTTTTCGTCCTCGCGGATCTCGTCCCAGACGCCGATGGGCTTCTGCGGATCGTGCTGCCACAGCATCCGCACCTTGTCCCCCTTGGCCGCCATCCGCGCGAGCGACGCCGCAAAGGCCCCCGGCGCCACCGCGTCGCCGCCCTGGTCGGTCAGGCCGAACAGGCTGGCATAGCCCTCGATCACCTGCCCATCGCTCAGGACGGGCGCGCCGCCCGCGAATTTCACCTCAAGTCCCGGAACCATCCGTCAGCCTCCTTTCGGCGCGAATTCCAAAATGCCCTGCACCGCCTGCGTCAGGATCACCGCGACGACGCCATAGACGGTCATCCACAGCCGCCGCTCCAGCCCCTCGATCAGCGTCTCGATCCGCTCCAGCCGCTTTTCCATGGTGCCGAATTGCAGCGCCATGATCCGTTCCTGGGCCTCGAACCGCTGCTCGTGCCAGCCGAAGCCGTCCTTGACAAAGCGCGACCCCTCCATGGGTCACGCCCCGGCCAAAAGCGGCAGCCCCAGCAGCGCCCGCTTTTCCGCATCCGTCAGGAACAGCGCCTCGCCCACGCGCCTCCATTGCTGGTCCCGCTCCTCGGCCAGCGCAGGGATGCGGTCGGGATCGGGACGCAGCTCGACCTCGGCGCCCAGATGCTCGGACAGCCACCAGGCGACCGACGCCGCGACCCGCGTCGCCAGGGGCAGCACCGTCAGGCGATAAAAGGCTCGATGCGCCTCGGCATAGTTCGCATAGGTCGCGTCGCCGGGGATCCCCAGCAGCATCGGCGGCACCCCGAAGGCCAGCGCGATCTCCCGCGCCGCCGACAGCTTCGTCTCATGGAACTCCATGTCCGATGGCGAGAACCCCATAGGCTTCCAATCCAGCCCGCCCTCCAGCAGCATCGGGCGCCCCGCATTGCGCGCGCCCTGGTGGTTCATCTCGATCTCGCCCACCAGCCGGTCGTATTGCTCGGGCGACAAGACCCCCTGCCCGTCCACGCCCTTGTAAACGATGGCGCCACTGGGCCGCGCCGCATTGTCCAGCAGCGCCTTCGACCAGCCCGAGGCGCTGTTGTGCACGTCCAGCGCCACCGCCGCCGCCTGCATGGGCGACAGCCCGTAATGGTCGTCCTGCGGATGGAAGGACTTGATATGGCAGATCGGATCGGGACTGCCCGTCATATCGAACCGATGCTTGCGCCCCCCGACCGAGTAATCATAGGCGACGGGCCAGCCATCCGCCCCCGGCACGATGCTCATCCGGTCAGACCGCAGCACATGCAGTTCCTCGGGCAAGCCCTGCGCGCCAAGACCCGCTGCCTCGACATAGCCGTTCCCGGACAGCAGCATCTGCCCGAACAGCGCCTCGAACAGTTCCGCCCGGCCCTGCCCCGGATTGGGCCGCCGTAGCAGATCCAGCACCGGATGGATGTCATAGCGCCGGTCGCGGTCCTCGCAGACCAGCGGCACCGCCGCCGCGGCCTCGGCAATCAGCTTGACGCAGCGGAAGCCCACCGGGTTGCCGACAAAGCCGCCCCGCGTCAGGCTGGCCGTGTCCCGCGACGACCAGACCGCCCTGCCGCCGCTGGCAAGGGCCACGACCCGGCCGGTCGCACTGGCCTTTCTCTCAGGCGGAGGAGCCTGCTTCTCCTCCCGTGAAAACAACCAAAACGCCATCTCTCGCCTCCATGCCAACGAAAAAGGGCCGCCAAACGGCAGCCCTTTCATCTTGGTCCAAATATCCCGCGGGGGTCTGGGGGCGCGAAGCCCCCAGCCTTCCCTTACAAACGCCGCATCTGCGGCCGCCGCCAGCTTGCCCCCGGCTCGATCACCAGCTCGTGGATCGCCCAGACCAGCGCATCCAGCCGGTCGGGCGATCCGCGCCCCTCGAACCCGCGCACCGTCATCTGGCACATCTGGTCCTCCAGCGCGCCAAGCCCGCGCAGGTGCCTGACCCGCCCCTGCTCGTAAAGCGCTGCCACCGGCTCGGCCCGCAGCCCCTTGCCGCGCCCGGCGCGGAGCGCCCGGAACGGAACCAGCGAATCCACCTGCCGCACCACCGTTTCGACCAGATCGCCGCCCTGGTTCACCTCGGCCACCAGCCGCTCGGCCCCATGCCGGTCCATCGCGGCAATCGCGGCCCGCGCCCAGTCCAGCGGCCCGCCCTTCACGGTCGCATCCTCCAGCACATAGGCCGTCCAGCTTCCCGGCTCACCCTCGGCAACGACACCCGCCACCACGATCCCGCATTCGTCGCTGGCCTTGCCTGCCGTCACCGCCGGATCGACGGCAACGACAACCCGCGACAGCCTCGGCGCCCGCTCCACGCGGCAGCCCTCCAGCATGGCGGTCGTCCACAGCGCGCCCTCGACATCGTCCAGCAGCACGCCATCCAGTTCCTGCCGCCCCAGCCGCGTGCCGCCGTAACGCGACGCCACCTCGGCCAGGAAGCTTTCTGCCAGATAGGCCCGGTTCGCATCCGTCGGCGCATGGGTCGTCACCGTCGAGGCATTGCCCAGGATCCGCTTCAGCACGCCCACATTGCGCGGCGTGGTCGTGACCACCTGCTGCGGATGCTCGCCCAGGCGAAGCGCGAATTGCAGCATGTCCCAGACATCCTCGGACTTCTTCCACTTGGCCAACTCGTCCGCCCAGGCCGCGTCGAACTGCGGCCCGCGCAAGGCCTCGGGCTCATGCGCGGAATAGACCGTGGCGGTCGCGCCATTGGCCCAGACCAGCCGCCGCCGCCCGGCCTCCCAGACAGGGCGCCGGTCGGGGGGCGAGCAGGCAAGGATCCCGCTTTCGCCGAACACCATCACCTCGCGCACCTGGTCGAAGGTCTCCCCGACCAGCGCCACGCGATGGCATTTCCCCGGTGCGGCGGCAGTCGGCCCCTCGACCATCCGCCGCACCCATTCGGACCCGGCGCGGGTCTTGCCCGCGCCGCGCCCGCCCATGATCACCCAGGTCTTCCAACAGCCCTCGGGCGGCAACTGGTGCGGCAGGGCCCAGAACTCGAACAGCCAGGGCAGCGCCATCAGCGCGTTTTCGGACAAACCGCCCAGGAACGCGTCAACGTCCTCCGGCTCGGCGGAGGCAAGCCAGGCGGCGCCCGATTTCATCTCGTGCCGCGTCAAGGTCGAGGCTTCCGCCCCCGACCACTCCGGCGATGTCCTTGCGTAACTTGTCAACCCTGTTCCTTTCCGCCATCAGAAGGCCCACCGCCTCGCGGACGACCTTCGCGGTTTGCATGGCTTCCTTCAGTTCGGCGGGATCGACGGCCCCGCTCTGCCGGGCCTCCAACGCGGCCTCGTGGCGCTTCAAATCCTTGACATAGGACCAGAACAACCCTTCGGCGACCGCGATGGCCTCGCTGGGGTCCATCGCCGCCTCCGCACTCGCAACCGGCTTCACGCCCGCCCGCGCCGGGTTGTCCCCGGCCACGAACGGTCCTTCGGGATCGTCGATCCCGCGCCATTCCATATCGTTCATGCAAACTGTCCCGCCTCGAGTCCTGTCCGCACGAGCCGAAAACTGAAAAAGCGGCCCTAGGGGTCGCCCCCCGGCCGCTTGCCCACTTTTCCCAGCATGTGAATGTTCTACCCCAGGGCGTTCGCCAAGTCAATTGCTAAACCAGGGCGCGCACGGTCTACGGATTATTATCGGCTACAAACAGCAAGTTAACCCGTGCAACACCCTGCGCAACACCCTTTCCTTGGCCGCCTTCAGGACACCGGCAGAACGCAACAGGATTCGCCGCTCACACGTCCTTCGCGCCGGCGCCCTTGCCGCTTTTCCCCTTCCCCCGCGCCTCGGTCGCGGCGGCAATGGCATTGGCGGCTTCGTCCTGCATCTTCTGGGCAAATCCTACCATCTGCGCGGCATAGGCTTCGGCCCATTCGGGGAAATGCCCCGACTTCATGGCTTGCGAGCGCATTTCCTCGCCCTTTTCGCGCATCTTCTGGAACTGGTCTTCCCAGACGGTCTGCATGGTTTGCCACTGGCTGCGGACGTTTTCCCCGGCCTGGTCGAAATAGCCGCGAATCTGGCGGTTCATCTCGTCCTGGCGCTGCATGGCGGTTTCCTGCCATTTGCGCGCGCTTGCCATCATCTCGTCGTTGCGGGCGGTCATCTGGTCCTGCCATTCGGTCACCCGCTGCTCGTAAAGGCGGGCGTTGTCGGCCAGGGTCGAAAACATGTCGGACAGTTTCATGGCGCATCCTCCTGCAAAGGCGACGGCCCGGCGCGGGTTCACGCCATTGAAAAAGCCCGCCCCTTGCAACGATGCTGCGCAACGGGACGGGCCTTGTCAAATCCTTTGAACGGCTTGGACCGCGTCAGCCGTCGCCCTGCACGGGGCTTGTCGGATCGCCGCCCTGCTGGCGCTCGATCTCGCGCCAGCGGGCCACGGCGGCGTTGTGCTCCTGCAACGTGCGGGAAAAGGCGTGCCCGCCGGTCCCGTCCGCCACGAAGAACAGGTAATCCGTCTGGTCCGGGTTCAACGCCGCCCGGATCGCCGCACGCCCCGGATTGGCAATGGGCGTCGGCGGCAAGCCTTCGATCCGATAGGTGTTATAGGGCGTGCGCGCCGCCAGTTCCGACCGGCGCAAGCCGCGGTCCAGAACCCCCTGCCCGTTGGTGATGCCATAGATCACCGTCGGGTCGGTCTCCAGCCGCATCCCCTGCTCCAGCCGGTTGACGAAGACGCTGGCGACCTGCGGCCGTTCCTCGGGCACCCCCGTCTCCTTCTCCACGATCGAGGCCATGACCAGCGCCTCCTCGGGCGTCTCGTAGGGCAGGCCAAAGGGCCGCGCCTCCCATTCGGCGGCCAGGATCGCCGCCTGCCGCTGACCCATCTCGGACAGCAACGCGCTGCGGCTGCTGCCCTTCTCGACCTCATAGGTATCGGGGGCAAGGCTGCCTTCGGCCGGGATCTTCTCGACCTCGCCGGTCAGGAAGGGCGCGGCCTTCAACGCCTCGACCACCTGCCAGCTTGTGACCCCTTCAGCCATGGCGATGCGCAGCCGCGCGCCGGGCTTGTCCACCGCAGCCGTGATCGCCTCGGGGGCGGTCTCGGTTGCGGGATTGAAACGCGCCATCTCCTCGAAGGCGCCGGTTTCGGGGTTCATGTCGCGCAACAGCACGGTGTTTTCGCGCACGCCCACGCGCACCAGAACCTCGGTCCCGCAGGTGGACGGCCCGCCCGCCGTGATGACGCCAACGATCTGCTCCATGCTGGCATGGGGCGGCACCAGATAGCTGCCGAACTTCAGATCCCGCGCCTTGTCCAGGTAGTCCGTCCCCGCCCGAAAGACATAGGAATTGCTGATCGCCCCCTGCTCGGCAAGCTGCTGGCTGACTGCGTTCAGGCTCGCGCCCGGCGTGACCTGCACGCATTGCGCGACCGCGCTCGGCCCCGGCCCTGTGAACTGGTGCCGCCCCCAGGCCACCGCCGCCGCAGCCACGATCAGCAGCACAATCAGCAGCGTCAGGAAATTCGACGCGATGTTGCGCCAGATCATTCGCGGACCGCGCCCAAGACCAGCGACGCATTGGTGCCGCCAAAGCCGAAGCTGTTGGACAGCGCCACATCCACCTTGCGCCGGACCGCCGCGTTGGCCGCCAGATCCAGCTTCGGCTCGACCGCCGGGTTGTCCAGGTTGATTGTCGGCGGGCAGATCCCGTCGCGGATCGCCAGCACGCAGAAGATCGCCTCGACCGCGCCCGCAGCACCCAGCAGGTGCCCGATGCTCGACTTGGTGGATGACATCACCACATTCGGCGCGTGATCGCCCAGCAGGCGTTCGACCGCGCCCAGTTCGATGGTGTCGGCCATGGTGCTGGTGCCATGCGCGTTGATGTAGTCAATCGCCGAAGGCTCCAGCTTGGCATGGCGCAGCGCGTTCTGCATGGCGCGGAACCCGCCATCGCCATCCTCGGACGGCGCGGTGATGTGATAGGCGTCGCCTGACAACCCATAACCGAGCACCTCGGCATAAATCTTCGCGCCCCGCGCCTTGGCGTGTTCGTATTCCTCCAATACCACGCAGCCCGCGCCTTCGCCCATCACGAAGCCGTCGCGGTCCACGTCATAGGGGCGGCTGGCCGATTGCGGATCGTTGTCGCGCTTGGTGGACAGCGCCTTGCAGGCGTTGAAGCCCGCAATGCCGATCTCGCTGATCGGGCTTTCCGCACCGCCCGCGACCATCACGTCGGCGTCGCCCAGCATGATCAGCCGCGCCGCATCGCCGATGGCGTGCGCCCCGGTGGAACAGGCCGTGACAACCGCATGGTTCGGCCCCTTGAAGCCGAAGCGGATCGACACCTGCCCCGAGACCAGGTTGATCAGCGCCCCCGGAATGAAGAAGGGCGACACACGCTTCGGCCCGCGTTCCTTGATGAGCACCGCCGTTTCCGCGATCGAGGTCAGCCCGCCGATGCCCGAACCGATCATCACGCCGGTCCGCTCGCGGTCCTCATCGGTCTGCGGCTCCCATCCGGAATCCTTCACCGCCTGCTCGGCCGCCGCCATGCCGTACAGGATGAAGTCATCGACCTTGCGGCGGTCCTTCGGCTCCATCCAGTCGTCGGGGTTGAAGCTGCCGTCGCTGCCATCGCCCAGGGGGATCTCGCAGGCGTATTTCGTCACCACGTCCTTGGGATCGAAGCGGGTGATCGGCCCGGCGCCCGACTGCCCGGCCAGCAGCCGTTCCCATGTCGCCTCGACGCCGCAGGCCAGCGGCGTGACCATGCCCAACCCGGTGACAACAACCCTGCGCATCCGCGATGTCCTTCAAGCTGCAAATTCGTTCGGCCCTGATACACGCAGGGGTTTCAGCACGCAACGCCGCTGGATGCACGGGGGTGTGACACTAACCTAGATCAACCCCTCGGCGCGGAAATCCGCGCGCAGGTCGCGCTCAGGCCGGGGCCCCACATGCCCGATCACCTCGGCCGCCGCGATGCAGCCCATCCGGCCCGCAACGGCCAGCGGCGCACCCGTCGCCAGCCCATAGATCAGCCCCGCCGCGAACTGGTCGCCCGCCCCGGTCGCGTCCATCGGCACGATACGATGCACCGGCGCCGTCACCCGCTCGCCCTCCCGGATCAGGATCGCGTCATCGCCTGACCGCGTGCAGATCACCGTTCCGCAATCGGCGCTTGCCAGCAGCAAGGCTTCCTCCAGATCCTCGACCTGATAGAGCGACTGCCATTCATGGACATTGCCGATTACGTAATCCATCGGCCCGGCAACCAGCCGCCGGAAATCCGCACGGTGGCGGTCCACGCAGAAGGGATCGGACAGCGCGATCCCCGCCTGCCCGCCCGCCTCGTGGCAGGACTTCGCGGCCTTCAGGAACGCGTCCTTCCCCTTCGGCTTGTCGAACAGGTATCCTTCGAGGAACAGCCAGCCAGCCCCTTGGAAAACTGCAGGATTCACGTCATCCGGCCCCAGCTCGGCGGAAATCCCCAGATAGGTGTTCATCGACCGCTCGCCATCCGGCGTCACCAGGATGATGCTGCGCGAGGTCGGCAACTGGTCGCCCGCGACCGGAGGGTTCACGAAGACCGTCCCCGCCGCCTCGGTCTGTTCGGCATAGGACAAGCCCAGCGCATCATCCGCCACCCGCCCGATGAAGGCCGTGCGCAGCCCCAGCATCCCGATCCCCGCCAGCGTGTTCGCGACCGATCCCCCCGGCACCAGTTTCGACTGCGCGCGGCCCGGCCCGTGGTCATCCGCCTGCGCGGCCATCAGGTATTCCGACCGTTCCCGCTCGATCAGTTGCATGATGCCCTTCTGCACCCCAAGCGCCGCCAGCCGCGCCTCATCGGTGGGCGAGATCACGTCCATGACCGCATTGCCGATGCCGATCACATAGGGGGTGGTCATGCGGTCTTCTCCTCGTAGGGGCACAAATCGTAGATGGGGCAGACCGCGCAGCGCGGACGCCGGGCCTGGCAGATGTATCGGCCATGCAGGATCAGCCAGTGATGGGCGTTGTCCTGGAACCGGGCGGGCACGTTGTCCTCGATGGCGCGCTCGACCTCGTCCACGTCGCGGCCCGGCGCGATGCGGGTGCGGTTGCCGACGCGGAAGATATGCGTATCGACCGCCTGCGCCGGATGCCCGAAGGCCGTGTTCAGCACCACATTCGCCGTCTTGCGTCCGACGCCCGGCAGCGTCATCAGCGCCGCGCGGCTGTCGGGAACCTCGCCGCCGAAGTCATCCACCAGGATGCGCGACAGGGCGATGACGTTCTTCGCCTTCTGGCGAAACAACCCGATGGTCTTGACATACTCGGTTACGCCTTCCACCCCCAGGGCCAGCATCTTCTGCGGCGTATCCGCCACCGCGAACAGCCCCTTGGTGGCCTTGTTGACGCTGACATCGGTGGCCTGCGCCGACAGCGCGACCGCAACCACCAGCGTGAAGGGATTGCTCCACTCCAGCTCGGTCACGGGTTTCGGATTGGCCTCGGCCAGGCGCGAGAAGATCGCGACTTGCTGGGCAAAGGGCAAGGGCTGCGGCAGGCGGCGGATCTGGACCATGACGCCACGCTTTTGACCGGCCCCGCCCGGCAATGCAACCCCGGCGCCCCTGCGGACGATTTTTCCGCCAATCCAGCACCTTCCACGCAGCCGTGACTTTCCTTTCCCTCGGAACTGGGCCAGCTTCGGCACGTTGAGCGGCAACCGCAAATTTGTCGCATATTCAAAGCCGCAAGACCAGGAAAGGGAAATCCCATGAAGCTTCGCGTCACCACCATCCTTGCCGCCACGGGCCTTGTGGCGCTCGGCGCCTGCGCGCCCACCGACGGCACCGGCATGAACTCCGGCATGGGGGGCACCGGGATGAGCCGCACCCAGCAGGGCGCCCTGGCCGGGGCCGCCGTGGGCGCCGTGCTTGCGGGCACGCGCGACAGCGACAAGAACAACCAGGGCCGGGATGCCGCGCGCGGCGCGATCCTGGGCGCGGCGGCAGGCGCCATCGCGGGCAATATCCTGGACCGCCAGGCGCAGTCCCTGCAACAGTCGGTCAGCAGCAACGTGCAGGTCGTCAACCGCGGCGACCACCTGCAGGTGATCCTGCCCGAGGGCATCCTGTTCGCCACCGACTCGGCCGCCGTCACCGGGCAGGCGCAGAACGACCTTTACGCCGTGGCGCGCAACCTGAACCAGTATCCCAACAGCCGCGTGCAGGTGGTGGGCCATACCGACAACACCGGATCGGCGGCGCATAACATGGACCTGTCGCAGCGCCGCGCCCAGTCGGTCGCAAGCATCCTCAGCGCCGCCGGCGTGGCGCCCGCGCGCCTTTCGGCGACCGGCCAGGGGTTCAACCAGCCGGTTGCCTCGAACGACACGGCCGCCGGCCGGGCGCAGAACCGCCGGGTCGAGATCCTGATCTGGCCGACCCGCTGATCCCCCCTTGCAAAAAGCAAAACCCCCGGTCCTGCAACCGGGGGTTTTTTCTTGATCACTGTCCGTCTGGTATCAGTTCAACCGGCGCGCCACGTCTTCGATGGCGTCGTCGATCCCCGCCGAACGCTGCCCGGCGGACACCTGCTGCGCCAGCAGCGTCGAGGCCGCGGCCACCGCCGCCTGCACGGCGCGGTCGCGCACCGCGCGGACGGCATCGCTTTCGGCGCTGGCGATCTGGTCCTCGGCCGCTTTCAGGCGACGCTCGATCGAGGTCTTGAGGTCAGCCTTGGCCTTGGTGGCCTGGGCCTCGGCCTCGCGCCGGGCATTGGCCACGATCTGTTCGGCCTGGCCCGCAACGTCGCGCTGACGGCGCTCGAAGCTCGCATAGATCTCCTGCGCATCCTCGCGCAGGCGCTTGGCCTCGTCCAGGTCGCGGCGGATGCCGGCGGCCCGCTGGTCCAGAAGCGCGCCGATCTTCGAGGGAACCTTGAAGTACAGCAGTAAGCCCACGAAGACCAGGAAGGCGATCAGGACGATGAAGTTCGTGTTGCGCAGCGAGAAGAACGGACCCGACGCGGCAAAGGCCGGGCTGGCGGTCACGCCCGCTGCGATGGCAACGGCAAGCTTTTTCATTGCAGGGCTCCCCCCATGCGGCTGTCCACCGCCCGATCGACCGCGGCCTGATCGACCGTGCCGCCAAAGGCGCGGACCAGTTCGGCGGTCACGTCGCGGGCAACCTCGCGGGCGTCGTTGTCGGCGGAATCGCGGATCTCGCGGATGCGCTTTTCCGATTCCGCGGTGCGCGCGGCGATCTCGGCATCGGCATGGGCGATGGCGGCGTCCAGTTCCTTCTGGATCTCGGCGCGGTTCGCCGCGACGATCTTGCCGGCCTCGGCGCGTGCGTCGGCAAGCGCCTTGTCATAGGCGGCCTCGGCCTCTTTCGCCTTCAGCTTGAATTCCTCGGCAGCCATCAGGTCGCCGGTGATGGCGCCCTGGCGGTCCGACAGGACGGCCCCGATGCGCGGCAGCGCGACCTTGGCGACGATCCAGTAGAGAACGACCATGGCGACGACCAGCCAGAAGATCTGGTTCCCGAAGGAGGTCAGATCCAGCTGCGGCAGGCCCGTGGCCGTCTCGGTCTCGCCATGCGCGACGGAACTCGCCACGCTTTCGGTATGTTCGGCCGCGACATGGGCGGCTTCTTGCAACAGGCTGATCATGTCTTACCCCTGGCCTTGAAAGTCACGAAGGGGCGGGGCTGAAAACCCCACCCCGCCGCAAGGATGGCTTGGGATCAGACCGCGAACATCAGCAGAAGCGCGACCAGGAACGAGAAGATCCCCAGGGCTTCCGCGAAGGCCATGCCGATGAACAGCGTGGCGGTCTGGCCGGCTGCGGCCGACGGGTTGCGGAGCGCGCCCGACAGGAAGTTGCCGGCGACGTTGCCCACACCGATGGCAGCCCCGCCCATGCCGATGGCGGTCAGGCCGACGCCGATGTACTGGCCCAGTTCTCCGATATTGCCTTCCATGATGATACTCCTTGCGGTTGGAAGTGGCGAATTCAGGGTGAAGGGCGGCGCGGATCGCGCACCGCCGGGGATGCTGCGCGCCGTCTTAGTGCGACGGGTGCAGCGCGTCCTTGAGGTAAACGCAGGTCAGAATGGTGAACACATAGGCCTGGATGAAAGCCACAAGGATTTCAAAGGCATACATGCCCACGACCGCGAGGATCGAAACAGGGGTCACAAGCGCGCCCAGGCCGGGATTGATCAGCACAAGGGCTGCAAAACCCGCGAACACCTTGATCACGGCGTGACCGGCGATCATGTTGCCGGCAAGTCGGATCGAGAGGCTGAGGGGCCGCACGAAATAGCTGATCACCTCGATCACGGCCAGCACCGGCCGGATTGCCAGCGGGGCCGAGCGGACCCAGAACAGGTCCAGGAAATGCGCGCCGTTCTTGATGAAGCCGATGGCCGTCACCGTCAGGAACACCGCCAGCGCCAGCACGCCCGTCACCGCGATATGCGAGGTCACGGTGAAGGCCATGGGCAGAAGGCCCAGGAAGTTCGCGAAGACGACGAACATGAACAGCGTCATGATATAGGGAAAGTATTTCAGCCCGTCCTTGCCCGCGATGTCGCCCACCATCTTGTGGATCATGCCATAGGCCATCTCGGCCATGGACTGGCTGCGGTTCGGGACGATGGCGCGGCCGCGCGTGCCCAGCACCAGCAGGGCCAGCGTCGCCAGGACGATGGCAAACAGCCACAGCGTCACGTTGCTGGGCGTGTACCAGTGGACCGGGCCGTCGCTGAACAGCGGGCGCACGATGAACTGGTCCATCGGGTGGAAAGACAGGCCGGTTGCCTCGCCATGCGCTTCTGTCGCCACGATCAATCCCTCTTGTCGGTGCCCGGCGCCTTGCCGGGCGTGCTGCCAAGTTCGGCTGCCGTGCGCATCATCACCTTGATGCCGGCCACGAAGCCGAGAAGTATGAACAGGATCAGCATGACCGGCAAAGTGCCGAACACCCAATCCAACCCGTATCCGACCCCGGCGCCCAGCATGATGCCGGCGACGATCTCGGTGACCATGCGCCAGGCGACATGCGCCTTGTCATAGCCCGCCATCGGCATGTTTGCCTCCGGCTTTTCGGCAAGCCTGGACAGCCGATCCTCCAGTTCGCGCAACCGGGCTGCATCCGCATCCCTGTCGTCGTTCCGGGGCCCTTCGGCCATCTGTCACGCCCCCGTAATCAGTTGCCGGGGTGTCTAGGGTGGAACGCGGCCCGAGTCAAGCAAGTGGGTTTTGTTAATAAGCCAGTGATATATAACGATATTATTAAATGCTTCGTTCGGGCCTTTCGCTTGCAATCCCGGCACCGGCCCGACATTATTCAACCGCAAAGTTGACCATTCCGGTCATTCCGCGCCATGAAGCATTGATGAACACCCCCTCGCCCGACCGGCTGGACCTGATCTTCGCCGCCCTGGCCGATCCCACGCGGCGGCGCGTGCTGTCCATGCTGCTGGAGGACGACATGGCCGTCAGCGACGTGGCGGCCCCCTTCGCCATGAGCCTTGCGGCCATTTCCAAGCACCTTGCCGTCCTTGCGGCGGCGGGGCTGATCCGACAGGAACGCCGGGGCCGGATCACCTGGTGCAAGCTGGACCCGGACGGGATGCGCGCGGCCTCGGTCTGGATGGGGGGCTTCGGGCAGTTCGACCCGGTGGACCTGGACGATTTCGAGCGTTTTCTGGAAGCCGAGATGCAAAGCTGGACCGAGGAATGACAGAGCGCCCCGACATCCTGTGCCCCGACATTCTTTGCATCGGCGCGATGCTGTGGGACGTGATCGGCCGCGCGCCGCGCCGCATGGCGCCGGGCGCCGATGTACCGGGCCGCATCCGCCACATCCCCGGCGGCGTGGCGCTGAACGTGGCGGTGGCGCTTGCCCGCTGGGGCCTGCGCCCCGCCGTGCTGTCGGCCGTGGGCCGCGACCCGGAAGGAGAGGCGCTTGTGGCCGAGGCGGAACGGCTGGGCGTCATCACCGCGCATCTGGCCCGCGACACCGGGTTGCCCACCGACACCTATATGGGGATCGAGGACAGCGAGGGGCTGATCGCCGCCATCGCCGATGTCCGCGGGCTGGAGGATGCGGGCGACGCGATCCTTGCGCCGCTGGATGGCGCGCTGACCGGCTGGACCGCGCCCGTGGTCCTGGACGGCAACCTGACGGTGGACCTGCTTGATGCCATCGCCCGCGACCCGCGCCTGACCCACGCCGACCTGCGCGTCGTTCCCGCCAGCCCCGGCAAGGCGGAAAGGCTGGAACCCCTGATCGCCGCCCGCCGCGGCTGCTTCTATCTCAACCGGCTGGAGGCCGAGATCCTCGCCGGTCGCGCCTGCCCGGATGCCGCCACCGCCGCGCAGGCCGTGGTGGCGCGCGGCGCGGCCCGCGTGCTGGTCACCGACGGCCCCCGCCCCGTGGCCGAGGCGATGGCGGGCGGCCCGACCCTGACCTTCGCCCCGCCCCCTGTCACCGTGGCCCGCGTGACCGGCGCGGGCGACTGCTTCCTTGCGGCGCATCTGGCCGCCGAACTGAACCGCCAGCCGCGCGACGCGGCCTTGCGCCAGGCCGTCGAAGCCTCGGCCGCCCATGTTTCTGGAAAGGACGTTCCATGACCGCCCCCCTGACCTTTTCCCCCGAAGTTTCCGACGCGCTTTCGGCGGGCAAGCCGGTCGTCGCGCTTGAATCGACGATCATCACCCACGGGATGCCCTATCCGCAGAACCTGGAGATGGCGCGCCAGGTCGAACAGGCGATCCGCGACAACGGCGCGGTTCCCGCGACCATCGCCGTGATGGGCGGGCGGATCCATGTGGGTCTGACGGACGACGCGCTGGAAGCCCTGGCACAGACCCCTTCGGATCAGGCGATGAAGCTGTCCCGCGCCGATCTGGCGGTCTGCCTTGCCAATGGCCGCACGGGGGCGACCACCGTTGCCGCCACCATGATCTGCGCGCATCTGGCGGGCATCCGCGTCTTTGCGACCGGCGGCATCGGCGGCGTGCATCGCGGGGCGGAGTCGAGCTTCGACATCTCGGCCGACCTGCAGGAACTGGCGCAAACCCCGGTGACGGTGGTAGCGGCGGGCGCCAAGGCGATCCTGGACCTGCCCAAGACCTGGGAGGTGCTGGAAACCCTGGGTGTTCCCGTCATCGCCTATGGCCAGGACGAGTTGCCCGCCTTCTGGTCGCGGACCAGCGGCATCAAGGCCCCCCTGCGCATGGACAGCGCCGACGACATCGCCGCAGCCGCCGCCATGCGCGCGCGCCTTGGCCTGAAGGGCGGGCAGTTGGTCGCCAACCCGATCCCGCAGGACGCCGAGATCGCCCGCGACGCCATCATGCCCGTGATCGAACAGGCCCTGTCCGAAGCCGAAGCCCAGCGCATTGCCGCAAAGGAGGTCACGCCCTTCCTGCTGCAGCGCATCTTCGAACTGACTAAGGGCCGCTCGCTCGACTCCAACATCGCCCTGGTCCTGAACAATGCCCGCCTGGCCGCGCAGATCGCAAGAAGCATGACGGCGAATATCTGAGAGGCGGCTATATCCTTAAGTTGTAGAAATTTTTTGCGTTTAATTCAAAGGTTGAAAATTGCTCGGCTGAAAGATTCCCGATGACAGTCTTGTTAACTTTTTTTAAGTGTGCGTGTAGGGACGGCATTGTCACATGCCTGTGACAACCTCCCGTTGGATCTCTCCGAGAGGCTTAACGATGAAGCATTTTTTCCAGAGTCTTTGCACGGTTTCTGCACTGTCACTGTCCGCGGTGACCGCAGATGCGGCAAGCCTGACGATAACCAACATTTCCGGCGTCTGGGACAGCTGGACCGGAGGTACGGCCGTCACCACGGGCAATAGTGGCAGCACTGCGCAACTGCGCTGGGGCATTCCCACCGACGGGGGGAAAAGCGGCTATGACTTTACCCCGACCACGACGCCCACGACCGAAGCCGCACATACGCCGTTCACGCTCGGCACCTTTACGCATCTCAACTATCCCATCCAGGCGGGATCTGCCATCACCTCGGCCACGCTGACGGTGGTGTTCGATTTCTTCCTGGGAAGCGACAGCAGCACGGTGTATCAGCGCAGCTCCACCTTCGTGTTCGACCATTGGGAAACGGGCAATTCCGACAGGCCCTGCGCCAATGGCGGAACCGTGGGAGTTGGCGTGAACGTCAATGGTTGTGCCGACCGGGTGGTCGCATCCACCAACCCGGCCCTGACCGAGACTTTCACCGTCGTCGAGGGTGATACCACATCCACCTATGTCTTCGCGGTGGATGGCTTTGATATCGGCGACCAGTTCTGGACGAAGGAAAATCAAAGCAACACGGCGTCGCTGAAGGCACAGTTTACCTATGAATCCGTCATCCAGCCTGCGCCGGTGCCTTTGCCTGCCGCGGCATGGATGCTGGTTGCCGGGCTGGGTGCCCTTGGAGTGGCAGGCCGTCGCCGCCGCACCTGACACAAACGGCGGGGCTGGCCACAAGGCCCCGGCCCCGCATGTTGCCGCGGCAAAGTTGCATGGCTTGCCGATGACCCGTTGACCGCCCCGGCTTTCCTGCCGTAAGGCTGAAGGTGTGCGCGGTTGGCGGAATTGGTAGACGCAGTTGGTTTAGGTCCAACCGCTTCGGCGTGGGGGTTCGAGTCCCTCACCGCGCACCATCTGCCCTGAATTCCAAGCCGTTGATTTGAAGTCCATCGCTACGCGACGACCTGCCAGTGGCACCGCCGGACTCAGAAGGCCCAACCAGTGCCCGCACCGTCCCTGATGGAAATGCCACGCAAAGCGCAGGGGAAACGCCCTGCGTTTCCTTGTCCCGCGCGGGCAGTCGGGCACTGCGTCAGCGCAACCATGATCTCACAATCCCGGCGCCTGAACATTTCGGAAAAAGCCGACTTTTTTCCTTGGCTTAGCGGTGTTTACGCCCTTCCCGATCCTGTCCGCCCTTTCCCCCGCCCGGCTTGACTTTTGACCGCCCGGTCAGCAAACTCGACCCGTACCTATCTATCGACAGGCAGCAGGAGGGGTCTTATGAACATCGACCTTTCGCGCCGCGGCTTTCTGAGGCTTGCGGGTGCGGGGGTTGCGGCAACGTCGCTGGGAGCCATGGGCTTCGGCGAGGCCGAGGCGGCGGAACAGGCGCATGTGCGCGCCTTCAAGCTGGCCACGACCACGGAAACGCGCAACACCTGCCCCTATTGCTCGGTCGCCTGCGGGATCATCATGTATTCCAAGGGTGACGTGAAGGCGGGCGAAGCCGCCGAGCTGATCCATATCGAAGGCGACGCGGACCACCCGACGAACCGCGGCACGCTCTGCCCCAAGGGCGCGGCGCTCAAGGATTTCGTCAAGGCGCCGACCCGCCTGACCAAGCCGCGTTATCGCGCCGCAGGCGCCAGCGACTTCCAGGACATCACCTGGGACGAGGCGCTGGACAAGATCGCCCGCGCGATGAAGGACGACCGCGACGCCAACTTCATCCAGACGAACGAGGCGGGCGTGCCCGTCAACCGCTGGACGACGACCGGCTTCCTGGCGGCATCGGCAACCACGAACGAAACCGCATGGCTGACCTACAAGACGGTCCGGTCCATGGGGATCGTCGGATTCGACAACCAGGCGCGCGTCTGACACGGCCCCACGGTGTCCAGTTTGGGCCCGACATTTGGCCGTGGAGCGATGACCAACTCCTGGACCGACATCAAGAATACCGACCTCGTCATTGTCATGGGCGGCAATGCCGCCGAAGCGCATCCCTGCGGCTTCAAATGGGTGACCGAGGCGAAACACCATCGCGGCGCCAAGCTGATCGTGGTCGATCCGCGCTACAACCGCACGGCCTCCGTGTCGGATTACTATGCGCCGATCCGTCCGGGCAGCGACATCGTGTTCCTCATGGGCATGATCCGGTGGATGATCGAGAACGACAAGGTGCAGTGGGACTATGTCCGCAACTACACCAACGCCTCCTTCCTGGTGAAGGACGAGTTCGGCTGGTCCGACGGGCTTTTCACCGGCTATGACGAGGAAAAGCGCGACTACGACAAGTCCTCCTGGGACTACAAGATGGGCGAGGACGGCTTTGTCCAGACCGATCCCACGCTTCAGGATCCGCGCTGCGTCTGGAACCTGCTCAAGGCGCATGTCGATGCCTATACGCCCGAATTCGTGGAACGGATCTGCGGCACGCCCAAGGAGAAGTTCCTGCACATCGCCGAGATGATCGGCGAATGCTCGTCGCCGACCAAGACCATGACCTCGATGTATGCGCTTGGCTGGACCCAGCATTCCAAGGGCGCGCAGAACATCCGCGGCATGGCGATGCTGCAGCTGATCCTGGGCAATATCGGCGTCCGGGGCGGCGGGATGAACGCGCTGCGCGGCCATTCCAACATCCAGGGCCTGACCGACATCGGGTTGATGTCGAACCTGATCCCCGGATACCTGAACATCCCGACGGAAAAGGAAGCGGACTGGGCGACCTACATGTCCACCCGCGGCTTCAAGCCGATCGTGCCGAACCAGACCAGCTATTGGCAGAACTACTCCAAGTTCATGGTCAGCTTCCAGAAGGCCATGTGGGGCGATGCCGCCACGGCGGAAAACGACTGGGCCTATCACTATCTGCCCAAGCTTGACGTGCCCGCCTATGACGGGATGCGGATGTTCGAGCTGATGACCCATGGCAAGGTGAACCTGTATTTCTGCCAGGGCTTCAACCCGCTTCTGTCCTTCCCCAACCGGGGCAAGATGACCGAGGCGTTCTCCAAGCTGAAGATGCTGGTGGTCATGGACCCGCTGGCCACGGAAACCTCGCATTTCTGGCAGAACCACGGCGTCTACAACGACGTGGACACGGCCAGCATCCAGACCGAGGTTCTGGAACTGCCGACCACCTGCTTTGCCGAGGATGAAGGCGCGCTGGTGAACTCGGGGCGATGGCTGCAATGGCACTGGGCGGGGGCGACCCCTCCGGGCGAGGCCAGGCACGACACCTGGATCATGGCGCAGATCTTCCAGCGGGTGAAGAAGCTGTACCAGGACGAAGGCGGGGTCTTCCCCGACCCGATCCTGAACCTGACCTGGGACTATGCCGACCCGAACGAGCCCCTGCCGGAAGAACTGGCCAAGGAGATGAACGGCCGCGCGCTGTCCACCGTCTACGACCTGAAGGACACCACCAAGGTCGTGGCCGAGGCGGGGCAGCAACTGTCGAACTTCGGCCAGTACCGCGACGACGGTTCCACCATGGGCGGCTGCTGGATCTATGCCGGCAGCTGGACCGAGGACGGCAACATGATGGCGCGGCGGGACAACAACGACCCCGACGACACCGGCGCCTTCCTCAACTGGTCCTTCTCCTGGCCCGCGAACCGGCGGATCCTGTACAATCGCGCGTCCTGCGACCCGCAGGGCAAGCCCTGGGATCCGTCGCGCAAGATCATCGAATGGACGGGCGAGAAATGGGAAGGCTATGACGTGCCGGACATCGCGGTCACGGCCAAGCCGGGCGAGGTCCATCCCTTCATCATGAACCCCGAAGGCGTGTCGCGCCTGTTCAGCCGGGGCATGATGCGAGACGGCCCCTTCCCCACCCATATGGAGCCTTTCGAGGCGCCCATCGCCAACCCCTTCAACGCGCGGATGCGGGGCAACCCGGTGGCGCGGGTCTTCGAAAGCACCGCCAACCAGTTCGCCGAGATCGGGGATCCCGAATTCCCGTTCGTCGCGACCAGCTATCGCCTGACCGAGCATTTCCATTACTGGACCAAGCACAACGTGGTGAACGCCGCGTTGCAGCCCGAGTTCTTCGTGGAAATCAGCGAGGAACTGGCGGAGGAACGCGGCATCGCCAAGGGCGGCCGGGTGCGCGTCTGGTCCAAGCGGGGCGAGGTCTGGGCCAAGGCTGTCGTGACCAAGCGCCTGCGGCCGATGCAGATCGACGGCAAGACCGTCCATGTCATCGGCATCCCGCTGCACTGGGGCTTCATGGGCGCGGCGAAAAAGGGCTTTGGCCCGAACAGCCTGACCTCTCAGGTCGGCGACGCGAACGTGGAGACGCCTGAATTCAAGGCCTTCATGGTCAATATCGAACCTTCAGCCGAGGAGCCGGTGGCATGACCGAAACCGCGCCCCAACCCAAGACGGCGGCGGCGAACCCTCCGGTTCAGCCCATCGCGTCGAACCTGCTGCCGTCCGACGTGGTCCGAATCTCGGCCACGCCGAACGTGCCGCAGCCCGACCGGCAGCTGACCAAGGTCGCCAAGCTGATCGACGTCAGCAAATGCATCGGCTGCAAGGCCTGCCAGTCCGCCTGCATCGAATGGAACGACACCTTCCCCGAGGTGGAAACCAACGTGGGGGTCTATGAAAACCCCCACGACCTGACGCCCAACATGTTCACCCTGATGCGTTTCACGGAATGGGTGAACCCGGAGACCGACAACCTGGAATGGCTGATCCGCAAGGACGGCTGCATGCATTGCGAGGATCCGGGCTGCCTCAAGGCCTGTCCGGCGCCTGGCGCCATCGTGCAGTATTCCAACGGCATCGTCGATTTCATCCACGAAAACTGCATCGGCTGCGGCTATTGCGTGACCGGCTGCCCCTTCGACATCCCCCGCGTCAGCAAGGTCGATCACAAGAGCTACAAATGCACCCTGTGTTCCGACCGGGTTGCCGTGGGCCAGGGTCCGGCCTGCGCCAAGGCGTGTCCGACCCAGGCCATCACCTTCGGGACCAAGGACGACATGGTCGCCCTGGCGAACGAACGGGTCGAGGATCTGAAGTCGCGCGGCTATGACAACGCCGGGATCTATGATCCCGCCGGCGTTGGCGGCACGCATGTCTTCTATGTGCTGCACCATGCGGACAAGCCCTCGATCTATGACGGGCTACCGGACAACCCGCGCATCTCGCCCGTAGTGGAAGGCTGGAAGGGCGTGACCAAGACGGCGGGGCTTGCCGTCATGGGCGTGGCCGCCGTGGGCGCCGCGCTTCACGGGCTGTTCGCCCGCGCCAACAAGGTCGATGAGCACGAGGAACAGGCCGCGGAACGCCTGGTGCAATCCGACGGCGAGCGGGGGAACGGCTGATGGCGCGACCCTATTACTCGGAACCGGGCGACCGGATCGAAAGCACGCGCCCGGTAACGGTCAGCCGTTACCGGGGCTTCATCCGGGCGAACCACTGGATCACGGCGCTGTCGCTGATCCTGCTGCTGATCTCGGGATTGGCCTTCTTCCACCCGTCGCTGTATTTCCTGACCGGATTGTTCGGCGGCGGGCAGAACGCCCGCTGGCTGCACCCGGTGATCGGCGTGGTGCTGTTCTTCAGCTTCCTGACGATGTTCGTCCAGCTGTGGCGCCTGAACATGCCGCGCCCCGAGGATACGACCTGGATTGCCCAGATCGGCGACGTGGTGAAGGGGAACGAGGAGAACCTGCCCGAGGTCGGGAAATACAATGTCGGGCAGAAGTTCATCTTCTGGGGCATGTCGATCCTGATCGTGGTGCTGATCGTGTCGGGCGTGATGATCTGGGAACAGTTCTTCGGCGAACTGGTCACGATCCCCACGCGGCGCGTCGCGGTTCTGACCCATTCGCTGGCCGCGGTGGCGATCATCCTGGTCTTCATCCTGCATGTCTATGCGGCCTTCTGGACGCGCGGCACGCTGCGGGCGATGACGCGGGGCACCGTCACCGGCGGCTGGGCCTATCGCCACCACCGCAAATGGCTGCGCGAACTGGCTGGACGCCGCCAACGCGGCCCGGCAGAATAACGCAAAGGCAAGTGGCCGGACACGCAAGACCAGTCCGGCCCGGAGAAGTGATGAACACGACCATGCAACCCGACCCTTCGGTCATCGGCGGCGTCCCCGTGGCGCCGCTGGCTTTTTTGCCCGACCCGGCGGCGGTCTTTGAAAAACGCGCCGGACGGTTCGCCTTTCTGGCCGATCACGGCGGCAACCTTGCGCCCTATCTGCGGTTTCTGGCCGATCTGACGGCATTGCAGGCGCGGCTGGCGCGGGACTTGCCCCCGGTGATGCCGCTGCCAGCCGATCGCATCCGCATCGCGCGCGAAAGCCGGATGCCCCCCATCGACCGCACAGCCCTTGCGGTGGACGAAGGGATGCACGCCACGCTGGACCGTTTCCTGACCGATGCTGCGGCGCTGGAGATGCCCGAACCCGCCCGGCTGGCCCTGTCCGCCGTTATGGCGGCGGGCATCGCCGACCGGCACTGGCTGCTGGACAACATCCTGTCGGACCGCATCCCCGACGACAGCGCCGCCCCGCATCTGTTCGTGGGTGCCGCGGTGCAACTGCATCTGGCGCGGCTGGCGGCGACGCTGGACGCCGCGCATCTGGTCAAGATCAGGACCGGCATCTGCCCGACCTGCGGCGGGCGCCCCGCGACATCGTCGGTCATGGGCGCGGCGGGGATCGAAAGCACCCGATACGCCGCCTGCGGCTGCTGCGCGACCCAGTGGAACGAGGTGCGCGTGGTCTGCCTGTGCTGCGGGTCCACCAAGGGCATCAGCTATCGCAGCGTCGAAACGGACGAGGCGACGGTGAAGGCGGAATTGTGCGGCGAATGCGGCAGTTGGGTGAAGATCCTCTACCAGAACAAGAACGCCAGCCTTGATCCCATCGCCGACGACGTGTCCAGCCTGGGGCTGGACATGCTGATGAAGGGCACCGACTTCAAGCGCGGCGGCTTCAACCCCTTCATCGCGGGGTATTGATGCAGGGGTTCCGCGCCCTGCCCTCGGTCGATCAGGTTCTGCTGTCCGACATGGGCCGGGCGCTGATCGACAGCCACGGCCGCGCGGCGGTGACGACGGCGCTGCGGGCGCGTCTGGATGCCGCCCGCGCCGCGATCCGGGACGGCGCCGATGGCGGGGCCGAGGCCGCGCGCTTGCCGCACCTGCTGGCAGCCGATCTGGCGGCTGCCGCGCAGTCGAAGCTGCGGCCGATGCTGAACCTGACCGGCACCGTGCTGCACACCAACCTGGGCCGCGCGATTCTGGCGGATGAGGCGATTGCCGCCGCCAGCGCCGCCATGGCTGCGCCGCTTGCGCTGGAATTCGACCTCGACAACGGCGGGCGAGGGCAGCGCGACGACCACCTGCGCGGGTTACTCCGCGAGTTGACGGGGGCCGAGGACGCGACGGCCGTCAACAACAACGCCGCCGCCGTGCTGATCGCGCTGAACAGCTTTGGCCAGGGCCGGCAGGCCATCGTGTCGCGTGGCGAGCTGATCGAGATCGGCGGCGCCTTCCGCATGCCCGACATCATGGCCCGCGCCGGCGCGCATCTGGTCGAGGTCGGCACCACGAACCGCACCCATCTCCGCGACTATGAAGAGGCGATCACGGCGGACACGGGGCTGATCCTCAAGGTCCATACCTCGAACTACCGGATCGAGGGCTTCACCGCCGAAGTCCCCGCCTCCGCCTTGGCGCAGATCGCGCGGAAGGCGGGCGTGGTGCTGCTGAACGACCTCGGGTCCGGGTCTCTGGTCGATCTGGCAGCTTACGGTCTGCGCCGCGAACCCACGGTGGCCGAGGCGGTGGCCGAGGGCGCGGACCTTGTCACCTTCTCGGGCGACAAGCTGCTGGGCGGGCCGCAGGCGGGCTTCATTGTCGGACGCCGCGACCTGATCGCGCAGATCAACAGGAACCCGCTGAAGCGCGCGCTGCGCCTGGACAAGCTCCGCATCAGCGCCCTGGAGGCGACGCTGCGCCTTTATCGCGACCCCGACCGGCTGGCCGAACGCCTGCCCACGCTGCGCCACCTGTCGCGCCCGCAACCCGACATCGCCGCGCAGGCCGCGCGCCTTGCCCCGCAGGTCGCCGCGTTGCTGCCGGACTACACCGTTGCGGCGACTGATTGCGCCAGCCAGATCGGATCCGGTTCGCTGCCGACCGACACAATTCCTTCAGCGGGGCTGCGGATCGCGGGCGACGGCGGCGATGCGCCCGACCGGCTGGCCGCCCGGCTGCGCACCCTGCCCCGCCCGGTGGTCGGCCATATCCGCAACGGCGCGCTGATCCTGGATCTGCGCACCCTCGACCGCGACGCGGATCTGCTGGAGGCGCTGTCGGCATGATCGTCGGCACGGCGGGTCATATCGACCACGGCAAGACGGCGCTTGTGAAGGCGCTGACCGGCGCGGACACGGACCGCCTGAGCGAAGAAAAGGCGCGCGGCATCACCATCGACCTGGGCTTCGCCTATGCCGATCTTGGGGGCGGAGCCATCACCGGCTTTGTCGATGTGCCGGGGCACGAACGGCTGATCCACACCATGCTGGCGGGCGCGGGCGGCATCGACATGGCGCTGCTGGTGGTGGCCGCCGACGATGGCGTGATGCCGCAGACGCGGGAACATGTGGCGATCCTGGACCTGCTGGGTATCGCGCGCGGCCTCATTGCGCTGACCAAGGCCGACCTCGCCGACCCGGCGCGGCGTGCGGCGGTCACGGCGGAAATCCGTGCGGCACTGGAGGGGACCGCCCTGGCGGATGCGCCGATCCTGCCGGTGTCCTCCCTGACCGGCGAAGGTATCGATGCCCTGCACGCCGCCCTTGTCGCCGCCGAGGCCGAGACCACCGCGCGCCATGCCGACGGTCCGATGCGGCTGACCGTGGATCGCAGCTTCACGCTGTCGGGCGCGGGCACGGTGGTCACGGGGACCATGCTGACCGGGCGTGTGGCGGTGGGCGATCCCGTGATCATCAGCCCGACCGGCCTGCCCGCCCGCGTGCGCGGCATCCATGCCCAGAACCGCCCGGCGACCGAAGGCCTGGCAGGCCAGCGTTGCGCCCTGAACCTGGCAGGCGAGGCGATCAGCAAGGACGCCATCCATCGCGGCGACGTGGTGCTGTCGCCCGCGCTTCACGCGCCCACGGACCGGATCGACGGCTGGCTGACGGTGCTGCCCGGCGAGCCGAAGCCCATCGGCACCTGGTTCCCCGCCCGCCTGCACAGCCACGCGGTCGAGGTGGGCGCGCGCATCGTGCCGCTGTCCGATCCGATCCAGCCGGGCGGCAGCGGCCCGGTGCAGATCGTGCTGGATCGGCCCATTGCGGCGGCGGTCCATGACCGTTTCATCCTGCGCGATGTCTCGGCCAGCCGGACCATCGGGGGCGGGCGCTTCCTCGATCTGCGCGCCCCGGCCCGCAAGCGCCGCACGCCCGAACGGCTGGCGCTGATCGACGCCGCCCGCGCCGAGGATCCCGCCACCGCCCTTGCAGCCATGCTGGCTGTCGCGCCCGTCGATCTGCCCGCCTTTGCCCGCGACCGCAGCCTGCCGCCTGCCGCCTTGGCCATTGCCATCCGCGACGCCGGTGCCGCGACCATCGGCGATCTGGCGATCAGCTGCGGCGTCCTGGATAGCCTGCAACGGCAGTTGACCGAAACCCTGGCGCAGTTCCACGAGGACAACCCCGACCTGCCCGGCCTGGGCCGCGAACGCCTGCGCCTGCAACTGCAACCGCGCCTGCCGAAGGAAGCCTTCCTTCTTTTCCTGCGCCACGAGGCGGATGCGGGGCGCGCGGTTCTGGACGGCGCCTTCCTGCGCCTGCCCGGCCACGAAGTCCGCCTGACACCCGAGGACGAGGCGCTTTGGGATCGCATCGCCCCCGCCCTGGAGGGGGAAATGCGCTTCCGCCCGCCGCGCGTCCGCGACTTTGCCACCGACTTCGGCATCGACGAACGCGAGGTCCGGCGCGTCCTGAAGCTGACGCAAAAGCTGGGCCGCACCGACCAGATCGCGCATGACCATTTCTTCGCGCGCGCGGTGACGGCGGAAATGGTGGCGATCATCCGCGATGTCGCCGCGCAGACGGCGGACGGCTGGTTCACCGCCCCCGCCTTTCGCGACCGGGTCCAGAACGGCCGCAAGGTCGCCATCGAGATCCTCGACTTCTTCGACCGGCTTGGCCTGACCTTGCGCCGGGGCGATTTACGTCGCATCAACCCTCATCGCGCCGACCTGTTCGGCGAACCTGGAAGGGAATCGTCCCCGGTGGGGCGGCCGGACTTCAACTCCGGTTGGGGCAGCGAGACTGTCCCGGGTGGGTTCGACTCCCATTCCCTTCCGCCATCTTCCGAAGGCCAGCCATGACTGACACCGATTTCGACGACTGGCTGCGGGCGACCTTCGCCGAAACCGAAGGGTTCACGGTGCTGATCGTGTTGCTGGGGATTGGCGGCGGGCGCGTGGAGCTGCTGAAGTCGGCGCATCTGCATGTCATCGGAGACGAGATCCACTGGCCCGACATGGCGGATTATCTGGACGGCTCGGCCACCCCCTGGGACGCAGTCGTGCTGTTCCGGGCGGGACGCGAAGGGCTGGTGGCCGACGACATCGCCCGCGACCGGCTGGACCAGTTGGTGCGCGCCATGAACGGCGACCGGACGCTGATCCGCGACGGCGAATTCTTCAACCGCGACGGGCTGCGGCTGCGGCTGGACGACGCCGAACCGCAGCCGCCCATACTGAACTAGCAGGCGGCGGGTTGGGGGGCCGCCGCAGGCTCGGCCCGGCCTGCCAGGTCAAGGCCGCGCACCGTGGGCGGCTGCCAGGTGGGCGAGGCCGCGACCGCGCCCTGGGTGTTGGTGCCCAGGTGGGATCCGCCCAAGCCACCGCTCCACCCGCTGCTGCCGGAATTGTTGGCGTCAGTGCTGTCGGCGCCGGGCTGGGGCGGGGTCGCGTTTTCGGCAACCGTGTCGGCGGCGGGGCAACGGCCCTCGCCGGACTGGCCCGGTTCCTGGGTCCGGGCCGCGGGGACCTCGTTCACCGCCTGCGGCTGGTCAGCGGCCGGGGTCGGGGCCGGGGCGGTCTGCGCCCAGCCGGTGCTGACAGCGAAAAGACTGATGGCGATGATGACGCTTGGACGGGTCATGGCGGGCCTCTGACACGGAAAGGGATGCTGCAAAACGCCCCGGCCGCGACGCGGGTTCCGCTTGCAGCGGCGCGCCCCCGCGACTAGAAGGGCGGGAATTTTTCAGGCCGCCTTCCTGGTGGCCCTTATGCCATGAGGACGATGATGCAGGTCACGGAAACCCAGAACGAAGGTCTCAAGCGGGGCTATCAGTTCACCCTGCCGGCAGCCGATCTGGCCGCAACGGTCGATGCGAAGCTGAAGGAAGCGCAGCCCGAAGTCGAGATGAAGGGCTTTCGCAAGGGCAAGGTTCCGATGGCCATGCTGAAGAAGCAGTTCGGCCCCCGCATCCTGGGCGACGCCATGCAGGAAGCCATCGACGGCGCGCTGAAGAAGCACCTGGACGAATCCGGCGACCGCCCCGCGACCCAGCCGAAGGTCGAGATGCAGAACGGCGAAACCTGGAAGGAAGGCGATGACGTGGTCGTCAACGTCTCCTACGAGGCGCTGCCCGCCATCCCCGAGGTGGACCTGTCCGGCCTGACGCTGGAAAAGCTGTCGGTTCCCGCCGAGGACGCCGCGATCGACGAGGCGCTGCAGAACCTGGCGAAATCGGCCCAGGCCTTTGAAGACCGCGCCGAAGGCAGCGAGGCCCAGTCGGGCGACCAGGTGACCATCGACTTCAAGGGCTTTGTCGATGGCGAGGCCTTCGAGGGCGGCGCGGGCGAGGATTACCCGCTGGTGCTGGGCTCCAACAGCTTCATCCCCGGCTTCGAGGACCAGCTGGTCGGCGCCAAGGCAGGCGACGACGTGACCGTTTCCGTGAAGTTCCCCGAGGAATACGGCGCCAAGCACCTAGCCGGCAAGGACGCCACCTTCGAATGCAAGGTGAAGGCGGTCAAGTCGCCCAAGGAAGCCGAAATCGACGACGAGCTGGCCAAGAAGTTCGGCGCCGAGGATCTGGACGCGCTGAAAAAGCAGATCGCCGGCCGTCTGGAGCAGGAATATGCCGGCGCCGCCCGCGCGATCCTGAAGCGGTCGCTGCTGGACCAGCTGGACGAGAAGGTGAAGTTCGACCTGCCCGAATCGCTGGTCGAGGCCGAGGCGCATCAGATCGCCCATCAGCTGTGGCACGAGGAAAACCCCGAGGTCCACGACCACAACCACGGCAGCATCGAGCCGACCGAGGAGCACAAGAAGCTGGCCGAGCGCCGGGTGCGCCTGGGCCTGCTGCTGGCCGAGATCGGCCAGAAGGCCGAGGTGACCGTCACCGACCAGGAGATGACCCAGGCCGTGCTGCGCGCCGCCCGCCAGTATCCGGGCCAGGAACGCGCCTTCTTCGAGTTCGTGCAGCAGAACCAGGCCGTCCAGCAGCAGCTGCGCGCGCCGATCTTCGAGGACAAGGTCGTCGATCATATCGCCGAACAGGCGCAGGTCAGCGAAAAGACCGTGACCAAGGAAGAACTGGAAAAGGCCGTCGAGGCCCTGGACGAGCTCTGATCGTCCCCTTCAAGCTTTCGAAAGGCCGCGCCCCCTGCGCGGCCTTTTCGTTTGGGGCGATCTTGTGACGCGCTGCCCTGCCCCCTATCTTGCGGCCATGTCAGCACAACTCCACTTGATGAAGCTTTGCGTGGGCGCCGAAGGCCCCGAGGAACTGGCCGATTGGCAGCGCCGCTTCGGCGACGGCCATGCCGTTCATGTCACCCGCATGTGGCCCAAGCGGGAGGCCGAACTGCTTTCGGGCGGGTCGATCTTCTGGGTGTTCAAGGGCGTCATGCTGGCCCGCCAGCGGATCGTCCGGCTGGACGAACATTACCGCGACGACGGCATCCGCCGCTGCGCCCTGATCCTGGACCGCGAGATCGTGCCCGTGACCGCCGTCCCCCGCCGCCCGTTCCAGGGTTGGCGCTATCTGACGGCCCAGGACGCCCCCGCCGACATGCCGCGCGGGCGCGAGGGCGACGTCGCCCTGCCCCCGCAGATGGCCGCCGCCTTGGCTGAAATGGGGCTTGTCTGACCGCTTGACGCGGCCCGCGCCTTGGTTTAGCGAAGGCGCCACGCGGGTGTAGCTCAATGGTAGAGCAGCAGCTTCCCAAGCTGAATACGAGGGTTCGATTCCCTTCACCCGCTCCATTAAATCTCAGTAATTGATGGGCTTTTTTGTTTCTGTCGCCGTTTCCAGAAAGAGAACGGACGGACAACAAAGGCCACTTTCAGCCAAAAACTACCAAAGAGTCCCGAAGAAAATCCCGAAGGGTGTTCTAGATTTGGTCCTGCGCCAAGCTGGCCGAGGCCGATCAAGGCCAGCCATAAGGCTCATGGCTCCACCGATCCGACGCGGCTGCCCTGACCTGCTCCAGCGGCGCCTCCTTCCCTGCACTGTAATGCAGTTGCGGCCTTCACTCTACGAGCCGAAGGTTAAGGCATGATCAACAAAAAAGCCGCGGCTTTCACCGCGGCCTGATACCCGAAACTCCCGCCCGGTCAGAATCCGAACGAGAACTTCCGCACGATCCCGAGCCGCAGCGAAGGCTGGAATTCGTCCTGCACGACCGGCGAATCCGCCGCGTCGCCGATCAGCTTGCCGTATTCCACCTCGCCCAGCAGCGCGACATTGTCGGTCAGGGCATAGCGCGCCTCGAAGGAGATGGCGGCCTTGTTGAAGCCGCCGCCGATGTCATAGGCGGGGCGGCCAGGAATGGCCTCGGACGGGGCGACGCCGAAATAAGTGTCGTTATAGTCGCCGTTGCCATAGCCCAGCGACAGGCCCGACCACAGCGTCACGCGGTCCGACAGGTCGGTGCGGTATTTCGCGCCCAGTTCGCCGGTCAGGCCTTCATGGCCGTCGAAACCCCTGCGGACCGACCCGAAGGCGGTCACGGGGCCCGCGCCATAGCTGACCTTCAAGCCCAGTTCATAGGCGCGGTCGATATCCTCCATCCCGGCCAGGTCGTCGTTGTCGGATGCCTCGCGTTCACCCACCATGTTGAAGGACGGAGAGATCGAAAAGCCCTCGCGCGCCTCGCTGCCCGGCTGGCCGAAGCCCGCGTTGCGCCAGATCAGCCAGGGCCCCGCCTCGGCATCGTCGGAACCGGGATAGTCGGGGCCCACATCCACGCCGACCCCCAGATCGACCGAAAATTCGCGGCCTGCAAAGCCGAAATCCTGCGCATGGGCACCCGTGGCAGCGGATGCGGCAAGGACGGCCAAGGCCAGCATGTGTTTCATGGTCAAATCCTTCGAGGGAGGCCGGCGGGATGTAAGCGCTTCCTAAGGTCGAATCGTCAAGCCGCACAAGGCGTTCCGCGCCGTCTTGCCGTTAACATCGGACAGGCGGCGCATTTGGGCAACAGCTATCCGCGTTCGGCGCCGTCCAGGCTTTCAAGCGCGGCCATCCAGATGTCCTCGGCGCGCGCCATGGCCTGCACGGCCTCGGCGCGCTTGGCGGTCCAGCGTTTCGCCTCGTGCGGGTCGTTATACAGCGCCGGATCGGCCAGCTTCACGTCCAGCTTTTCCAGCATCTCGGTCAGCTTCTGCACACGCTCCTCGGCCCGGCGAACTTCGGCCCGCAGGGCCAGGATCTCGTCGCGCGGCGCGCGCTTAGGGGCGGCTTTCGGCTTTTCCTCGACCTGCTTCGGCTCGTCCCCACCCAGCAGGAAGCGGCGGTAATCGTCCAGGTCGCCGTCATAGGGCGCGACCGCGCCGTCCTTGACCAGCCACAGCCGGTCGGCCACCAGGCCCAGCAGGTGCATGTCGTGGCTGACCAGCACCACGGCGCCGGTATAGTCGTTCAGCGCTTCGGTCAGCGCCTCGCGGGATTCGATGTCGAGGTGGTTCGTGGGTTCGTCCAGGATCAGCAGATGCGGCGCGTCGATGGTCGCCAGCAGCAGCGACAGCCGCGCCTTCTGCCCGCCGGACAGTTGCCCGACCTTCGTTTCGGCCTGCGCCTCCATCAGGCCAAATCCCGCCAGCCGCGCGCGCAGCTTGGCCTGCCCCTCATCGGGCCGCAGGCGGCGGATATGGGCCAGCGGGGTTTCGCTCAGGTCCAGTTCATCGACCTGATGCTGCGCGAAATAGCCGATGCGCAGCTTGCTGGATCGCGTCAGCTTGCCCTCCATCGGCGTCAGGCGTTCCGCCAGCAGCTTCGACAGCGTCGATTTCCCCTGCCCGTTCCGGCCCAGCAGCGCGATCCGGTCGTCCTGGTCGATCCGCAGCGACAGCTTGCGCAGCACGGCGCGGCTGTCATAACCCACGCTGACCCCCTCCATCGCGACGATGGGAGGCGACAGTTCCTCGGGCTGCGGAAAGCCGAAGCGGTGGAACTTGGCCTCCTCTGGCGCGGTGATCGGCTCCATCTTCGCCAGCATCTTGACGCGGGCTTGGGCTTGGCGCGCCTTCGAGGCCTTGGCGCCGAAGCGGTCCACGAAGCTTTGCAGATGCGCGCGCCGGTCCGCCTGCTTCTTCGCCTCGGCCGCCTGCAGGGCGCGGCGTTCGGCGCGCATCCGGGCAAAGGCGTCATAGCCGCCGGTATACAGCGTCAGCTTGCGGTTTTCCAGGTGCAGGATATGGCCCACGGCGCGGTTCAGAAGGTCGCGGTCGTGGCTGATGATGATGACCGTGTGCGGATAGCGTGCCAGATAGGTTTCCAGCCACAGCGCGCCTTCCAGGTCCAGGTAGTTCGTCGGTTCGTCCAGCAGCAGCAAATCGGGCTGTGCGAACAGCACGCCCGCCAGCGCCACCCGCATCCGCCAGCCGCCGGAAAAATCGCTGGTGGGCCGGGCCTGATCCGCGGTCGAAAAGCCCAAGCCGTCAAGAATCGAGGCCGCCCGCGCCTCGGCCGACCAGGCGTCGATATCGGCCAACCGCGTCTGGATTTCGGCGATGCGATGCGCGTCGGTGGCGGTGTGGCTTTCCGCCAGCAGGGCCGCGCGTTCGGTATCGGCAGCCAGCACGGTGTCCAGGACCGAGGTGGCGGTCGCCGCCGATTCCTGCGCGACCCCTCCAATGCGGGCGCGCGAGGGCAGGCTGATGTCGCCGCCATCCAGGGACAGTTCGCCCCGGATCAGCCGGAACAGCGTGGTCTTGCCCGCGCCGTTCGGGCCGACAAGGCCGACCTTGTGGCCTTCGGGGATGGTGGCGGTGGCGCCCTCGAACAGAGGACGGCCCTGAATGGAATAGGAGATGTCGTCGATGCGCAGCATGGCATGGCCATGGCCGATGCGGGGCGTGGCGTCAAGCAGCCACGAGCCAGCCCTGGCGTTGCCGCGCCGTCAGTTCGTGGGTTCCGCGGGGGCAGGCGTGCCAGGCGCGTTCTCGACCGGTTGGGGCACGGTATTCGTGGCCTCGGCCGCTGCCTCGGCCGCCGTTTCGGTGGTGTCCCGCCCGGACAGCACCATAAAGGCGGCCATGATCAGGAAGCCTGCCGGGATCAGGGCGTAGATCAGCGACCGGGGCATCCCGCGGCTTGGTTTGGGTTCGGTGGCCATTGTGGGTCTTTCTTGTCAGATGCGTCTGGCACAACAGCGAAGGGGCGGAGAAGTTTCAGGTGAGGGGGATTTGGCAAGCATGCCCCGTCACCGAAAACATCTTGGCAGGGTTGAGCATTGACAGCGTGGTCTTGCCCGCACCGTTAGGGCCGACAAGGCCGACCTTGTGGCCCTCGGGGATGGTGGCGGTTGCGCCTTCTAACAGAGGGGGCCTTGGATGGAATAGGAGATGTCGTCGATGCGCAGCATGGGTGGGGAGGGAGGACGGGAGGGGGCGCGTCAAGGGGGGTTTAGGATGTCTGCGTATGCACTTGCGGAAAGCCGGATTTGATTTTGTGGAGCGCAATCAGACCGATCATCCCCGCGACCATATGATTCCAGGCATGGAAATAAGAAGGCTGCCGGAAATTCTGGTTTCTGAAGCAATTTTATTATCCAATATCTGAAAAAGTCGTGGGTCTCGCCTAAACTCTGTTATAAGTTGATCCACCCGCTGGTCAAACCCCCGGATTATACGCGCAGTATGGCTGAGGTTTCCATCGAATCGCCTGCCGAAAATCGCCTCACTTTGTTTGGGATCGAAAATCGCGCGGTTTCCACAATCCGGCTCGTTTTCAGCCCTGCCTTTCTGGGAAAGAAAAAAGACTCCATGGATCTCCGAGGGGGATATCACCCTTGGGATCAGGATCTCGGCCTGCTCGTCAGTAGGCTCGTTGTATCGCGCCAAGCCTGTGTAACGCGTTGGGCGCTCGAACATTCCTTGGAAGGCCTTGTTCCCGGTAAGTTCATGGTCTGAAAGACGGCTTATCCTCGCATCGGCAGCATTGTAGCGGCAAAATAGCGTGTCGAGCCTGAGGGCTGTTGCCACGTTTACCGCAAGAATGACCCAGTCGGCGTCCTTATCGAGTTGCCGGTATTTATGCAGCATTCGTGTGTTAGGGTGACCAATTGAGAAGGACGACGTGTTGGTCCGCCTGTCGAACCTGTGCTGATCGTTGACAATCGGCACGATTCCACGCTCCGCATACATAGCTACTGGCACGATTCCGTGTTTGAGGATTGAAGGAAGGTTCTCAATCCTGGTGAAGTGGCAAAGAAACGGGATTGACACGATACGAAGATTGGCAGGGAGGCCCCGGAAACCAATTTCGCGAAGCTTCTCGTGATATCCTGTTGAGGCAACTGCCTGAGGTTGCTCTGCCCCGTCTTTACGCCGAAGTTCTTCATAGATTTCAGCAAGCCTCGGATCGGCGTCGAGCTTGTCTTGAACCGCCAAGCGGCGTTTCTCGAATTCGAGCATGGAAGCAAGCCACATCTTGCGGAAAGAAAGGCTCTTTCCGAGAGGGCTTTGGCGGTGCTCCAAATCCGCTTTGGCAGCCTCAGCCATCTTTTCGGCGGCCCGGCTCAATTCCTCTGTCACCGCAGATAGTCCCTTCGTCGCTTCGATCGCTGATTGTAAGAGAAGCCCACCTGCGGCGGCGACCTCAGCTGCTGTTTCCCTAGCAGTGCGCGGCGAGTCGTCCGAACTGCCAATCTCACGGGGAGTTCCGAAGACCTTCAGCTTATCGATAAAGGCTAGGAGGAAAACGATGCCTCCGCCCAACAAAAGCTATTCCATTCGCGCATGCTCCGTTAAAGACATTCCGGTTTCATGCCTAGCAGTCAGTAATTTTTTGCCAATGTAATAAAGGGTTTGCAATGCAACATAGAGCAAAAAAATTTTTGCAATATTGAAGAAGCATTAAACGAAAAAGGCCCCGCCACCCGGCGAGGCCCCTTCCCTTCATCACCCGCAGATCAATACCGCGCGGCCATCGCCGACAGCGGCAGCGGCACGATCTTGTCCGCGTTGCCGGCCGTTCCAAACGCCTCGAAGCGGTCCTTGCAGACCTGCGACATCATCGCCATCGCGGGCTTGAGGTACTTGCGCGGGTCGAACTCGGACGGTTCTTCCGAGAACACCTTGCGGATCGCGGCGGTCATCGCCAGGCGGTTGTCGGTGTCGATGTTGACCTTGCGCACGCCGTGCTTGATGCCGCGCTGGATCTCCTCGACCGGAACACCCCAGGTCGGCTTGATGTCGCCGCCATAGCTGTTGATGATCTGCTGCAGATCCTCCGGCACCGACGAAGACCCGTGCATCACCAGGTGCGTGTTGGGCAGGCGGTTGTGGATCTCCTCGATGACATGCATCGCCAGGATGTCGCCGTCGGGCTTGCGCGAGAACTTGTAGGCGCCGTGCGAGGTGCCCATGGCGATCGCCAGCGCGTCCACGTTCGTGTCGTTCACGAAGCGCACGGCCTCGTCCGGGTCGGTCAGAAGCTGGTCGTGGCCCAGCTGCTCGGTGGCGCCGTGGCCGTCCTCCTGGTCGCCCATGCCGGTTTCCAGGCTGCCCAGAACGCCCAATTCACCTTCCACGGACACGCCGCAGGCATGGGCCATCTGCACCACGCTGGCGGTCACGTCGCGGTTGTAGTCATAGTCGGCGGGCGTCTTGCCGTCGGCCTTGAGGCTGCCGTCCATCATCACGCTGGTGAAGCCGTTCTGGATCGCGGTGGCGCAGGTCGCCAGGCCGTTGCCGTGGTCCAGATGCATGCACAGCGGGATCTCGGGGAAGGCCTTGGCAAAGCCCTGGATCAGCCCGGCCAGGACCAGATCGTTGGCATAGGCCCGCGCGCCCCGGCTGGCCTGCAGGATCACCGGCGATTTCGTCGCCTGCGCCGCGGTCATGATCGCCAGACCCTGCTCCATGTTGTTGATGTTGAAGGCGGGGACTGCGTAGCCATTCTCGGCCGCGTGGTCGAGAAGCTGGCGCAGGGTAATCATAGCCATATCGTTATCCTTCCGTGGGTTCGGCCAGATAGCCGAGGATCGTCTCGACCTCGTCCTTAGCGCCGAATATCAGGGGCGTCATGTCGTGTACCGCTAACGGTTTGCGATAACGGATGGGCTGCGTGCCGTCCGACGCCAGCCCGCCCGCCTGTTCGACCAGAAAGGCGATGGGCATGCATTCATAGACCAGCCGCAGGCGGCCGTTTTCATATCCCGGACGCCGGTCTGCGGGATAAAGAAAAGCCCCGCCGTTCAGCAGGATGCGGTGCAATTCGCCCACGGCGGCGGCCAGCCAGCGCATGTTGTAGTTCTTGCCCAGCGGCCCGTCCCTGCCCGCGCGCAAATCCGCGACCCAGCGTTGCAGGCCCGGTTCCCAGTGTCGTTCGTTGGACGCGTTATAGGCGATGGTCGAGGCCGTGGGCTTCAGCGTGACGTTCTCGCGCACCATGCGGAACTCGCCCGCCTCGGCGTCCCAGCCGGCGATATGGGTGCCGTCGCCCAGGGACCAGCCGAAATCCAGCGAGTGCCCGAAGGAGGCATAGCCCGCCGCAACGACCGCTTCGCCCGTGCGCAGGAAACCCTCGGGCGCGGCGGGCATGATGCTGAACAACATGCCCAGCGGCGCGCCGATGCCGATGCTGCCCGACCCGTCGATGGGATCCATCGCCACGTCCCAGGCGCCGTCGGGGTTCAACTCGATCACCGCCTCGGCTTCCTCGGACAGGACCTGGCGGACGCCTGCCTTGCGCAGGGCCTCGATCATGTGGTGATGCGCCCCCACGTCGAGCGCCTTCTGCTTGTCGCCGGTGTCGTTCACGCCGACGATCTCGGTCGGGTCGCCGTGCAACCGGCCCGCGCCGAGGCGGGCGGCCACCGCAGGCTGCGCCTGCGCAATCGCGTGGACGATGGCGGCCGGGCCGTCGCCGGTCAGCACCTGAGACAAAAGGCGGCCCGTTGCCGGGCCGTCATTCGGCAGTTTCAGCATTTCAGGCCTTGTTGTATTTCGCATCGACCGCGTCGATGGCGTTCACGTTGCCCGCCGACTTCCCGGCCTTGTCGAAGTTCTCGGTCTCGGCCAGCCATTTGTCGGCGATGGCCTTGGCCAGTTCGGGGCCGATCACGCGAGCGCCCATGGTGATAATCTGGGCGTCATTCGACAGCGCAGCGCGTTCGGCGGAATAGGTGTCGTGGGTCAGCGCGGCGCGGATGCCCGGCACCTTGTTGGCCGCGATGCAGACGCCGATGCCCGTGCCGCAGACCAGGATGGCGCGGTCATAGGTGCCGTCCTTGACCTGGCTTGCCACCCGGTCGGACAGGTTGGCATAGAACGGATCCGCGCCCGCGTCGGTGCGGCTGATTTCCGACACCTGATGCTTGTCCTTCAGGTGGTCGGCCAGAACCTTGGCCAGACCCTCACCCGCGCTGTCGCCTGCGATTGCCAGTTTCATTTCTTCTCTCCGATGGTTGCGGCGCATCGCGCCAGGATGTCGAGATAGCCGTCCACGTTCCAAGCGGAGCGGCCGATGAACAGCCCGTCGATATGCGGGCAGGAAATCAGTTCCTCGCAGTTGCCCGGATTGACCGAGCCACCGTAAAGACAGGGCACCTTGCGGCCAAGGATGTTCTGGGCCACCGCGATGATCTCGGCCTGCCGGGCATCGGCATAGTCCGAGGTCGCGGGGATCCCCTTAACCCCGATGGCCCAGACAGGTTCGTAGGCCAGCAGGATTTCGGCGTTTTTCTGGTCGCCGGACAGCTTGGACAGCGCGCCGCGGACCTGGGTTTCCAGCACGTCCTGCGCGCGGCCCGCTTCGCGTTCGGCCAGCGTTTCGCCGATGCAGATCAGTGGGATCAACCCGTGGCGGACGGCGGCCTCGGTCTTGAGGCCAACGGTCTCGTCCGTCTCGCCGAAATGCTCGCGGCGTTCGCTGTGGCCCAGTTCCACGATATCGAGGTTGCAGTCCGTGAGCATCACCGGCGAGACTTCGCCCGTCCAGGCGCCCTCGTCTGCCCAATGCATGTTCTGCGCGCCGACCTTGACCGAGGTGTCCGCCAGCCATTCCTTGACCTGCCGCACGGCGGTGAAGGGCGGGATCACGAAACGCTGGATGCGCGGGTCGCGTGCGCTGTCCGCCGCAGCCAATCCTTCGGCAAAGACGCGCGCCTCGGCCAACGTCTTGTTCATCTTCCAGCTTGTGCCGATCCAGAAATCGCTCATATCAGTCCCCAATTCAGTCTCGTGCGATGGTCAGCCGCAGCCCGGCCCGGTCGATCGCGGCGCGATCCTCGGGCGCGGGCGCGGCATCGGTGATGATGGCGTCGAAGGCGGTCAGATCCGCCAGCGCGTGCAGCGCCGAGCGGCCGAAGCGCGTATGGTTGACCAGCAGCACGGCGCGGTCGGCCCCCGCCATCATGGCGCGCTTGGCGCGGACCGCCGCGTCGTCCATGTGGAAGGCCCGCAGCCCGGCCACGGCCGGGGTCGAGATGAAGGCCAGGTCGGCGCGCAGCCGCGACAGCGCATCCTCGGTCACGACCCCGAAGAAGCCGTTGAACTTGGCGCTGTAGGTGCCGCCAAGCGCGATCAGCGTCACGCGCGGCGCGTCCTTCAGCCGTTCGATCACGGCGGCGTTGTTGGTGATGACCGTCAGCGGCGCCTTATCCGTCAGGCTGGCACCCAGAAGCGCCGCCATGGATCCATCGTTGACCATCACCGTCATGCCCGGCTCGACCATCTCCAGCGCGGCGCGGGCCATGCGCGCCTTGGCGTCGCTGTCCTGCAACGCGCGGATGCGGAAGTCGGACTCGAACTGGGTGCCCGCCTCGATGGTGGCGCCGCCGCGCACCTTGCGCAGCAGGCCCGCCTGTTCCAGGTCGTCGAGATCGCGGTGGATGGTCATGCGCGAGACGGCGAAACGGTCGGCCAGATCGTCCAGATCCACGGCGCGCGCGCCGACCAGAAGATCCATGATCGCCTGCCTGCGTTCCTCGCGCTTCACCTGCACCTCCTCGGTTGTCCAGATTTGTAACATGGCCCGCGAAAATCGCAACATCATTTTTGTGACTTTGTGATGGCGTTTTGTGATTATTGTTGTGATCCGTCCTGCACCGGGTTATTCACCCCCAAACCCGTCGGAGGACCACATGCCCCTAGATTCGCCCAAAGACCCCAAGATCGCCGCCAAGGCGGATCTCGACCCGCAGAACTTCGCGCTGGCCAACTGCATCCGCGCGCTGTCCATCGACGCGGTGAACGCCGCCAATTCGGGCCATCCGGGCGCGCCCATGGGCATGGCGGATGCGGCCACCGTGCTGTTCCGCAACCACCTGAAGTTCGACGCCAAGAACCCCGACTGGCCGGATCGCGACCGCTTCGTGCTGTCGAACGGCCATGCCTCGATGCTGCTCTACAGCCTGCTGCACCTGACCGGCTACGAAGACATGACGCTGGAGCAGGTCAGGAACTTCCGCCAGTGGGGGTCGATCACCGCCGGTCACCCCGAATACGGCCATGCCAAGGGCATCGAGACCACGACCGGGCCGCTGGGCCAGGGCATCGCCACCGCCGTCGGCATGGCGCTGGCGGAACGCCGTCTGGCGGCCGAGTTCGGCGACGATCTGGTCGATCACCACACCTATGTCTTCGTGGGCGACGGCTGCCTGCAGGAAGGCATCGGGCAAGAGGCGATCAGCCTTGCGGGCCATCTGGGCCTGGGCAAGATGATCGTGCTTTACGACGACAACAGCATCACCATCGACGGCCCGACCTCGATCAGCTTCTCGGAAGATGTCCCGGCCCGCTTCCAGGCCTGCGGCTGGCATGTCCAGAAATGCGACGGCCATGACGGCAAGGCTTTGGACGAAGCGATCAAGGCGGCCAAGGCCGAGACAGGCAAGCCCTCGCTGATCGCGATGAAGACGGTGATCGGGTTCGGCTCGCCCAACAAGGCGGGCAGCTATGCGGTCCACGGCTCGCCGCTGGGCAAGGACGAGGCCGCGCTGACCCGCGAGGCCATCGGCTGGCCGCATGAGCCCTTCGTCATTCCCGAGGAACTGGCTGCCGAATGGCGCGCAATCGGCACGCGCGGCGCCCAAGACCGCGAGGCTTGGGAAGCCCGCCTTGCGGGCAAATCCGCCGAGGTCCGGGACGAGTTCAACCGCCGCCTGTCGGGCACCCTGCCCGAGGGCTATGAGGCCGCGCTGAAGGCCGCGCGCGACGCGCTGTTCGCGGAACCGAAAAAGGCCGCGACCCGCAAGGCCAGCCAGATGGCGCTGGAGCCGCTGACCGCCGCCCTACCCGAGATGATCGGCGGATCGGCCGACCTGACTGGGTCGAACCTGACCCGCGTGAAGGCCGTGGACAGCCAGTACACGCGGCAAGCGCCGGGCCGCTACATCGGCTATGGCGTGCGCGAATTCGGCATGGCCGCCGCGATGAACGGGATCAACCTGCATGGCGGCTTCATCGCCTATGGCGGGACGTTCCTGGTCTTCTCGGACTATGCCCGCAATGCCATCCGCCTGTCGGCGCTGATGGGGGTCGGCACGATCTATGTGATGACCCATGACAGCATCGGCCTGGGCGAGGACGGCCCGACCCACCAGCCGATCGAGCACTTGGCATCGCTGCGCGCCATCCCGAACCTGACGGTGCTGCGCCCGGCGGACACGGTGGAAACGCTGGAAGCCTGGGACATCGCGATCCGCAACCGCAATGTGCCGTCGCTGCTGGCGCTGTCGCGCCAGGACGTGCCGCAACTGCGGCTGGAGGCAGGCGATGAGAACCTGACGGCGAAAGGCGCCTATGTGATCCGCCAGTTCGGCGAGGGCCGCGACGTGACCCTGATCGCCACGGGGACCGAGGTGCAACTGGCCGTCCAGGCCGGCGAAGCGCTGCACGCCGACGGGTTGTCGGTTGCAGTCGTGTCGATGCCGTCGTGGGAGTTGTTCGACGCGCAGCCTGAAGACTATCGCAAGGCCACCCTAGGCGACGCGCCGCGCATCGCCGTCGAGGCGGCGGGCAAGTTCGGCTGGACGCGCTATGTCGCCAGCGAGGACGACGTGATCGGCATGAACGGCTTTGGCGCATCCGCCCCCATCGACCGGCTGTATCAGGAGTTCGGGATCACGAAGGAGGCCATCGTCGCGCGGGCCAAGGCGCTGACGGGGAAGTAAGCGTAACGGTGCGTGCAAGCACGCACCCTACGGCGGATGATCCGTCCTCGTAGGGTGCGTGTTCACACGCCCCTTGCGCCGTTGACCGTTGCAAGAACGGTGGAGTAAACCCCCCCCCCTACGCGGCTGACCGACAAGTTAGGGTCAGGACTCGTTTCTGGTTTATAGCCAGAACATGACGGTTGCGGCGAGGGCGACGGCAGAGAGGAAGACCTTCGGGCATCTGTCGTAACGAGTTGCCACGCGTCGCCAATCCTTGAGACGCCCGAACATGATTTCGATCCTGTTGCGGCGCTTATAGCGGCGCTTGTCGTGCTTGATGGGCTTGCCGCGCGACTTCCGGCCCGGGATGCAAGGCTTTATCCCTTTGTCTTCCAGTGCCTCTCTGAACCAGTCGGCATCATAGCCCCGGTCCGCCAGGAGCCACTCCGTGTTTGGCAAGCTGCTCGAGCCAAGGCTGCCGCTCCAGTGTAATCGCTGACCTGGCCCGCAGTCATGAAGAAGCGGATCGGGCGCCCCTCCGCATCGGAGACCGCATGCAGCTTGGTGTTCATGCCGCCCTTGGTCTGACCGATCAGCCGCCCGCGCCAGTCGTCTGATCCCCTTTTTTCAACCGCAGGCTGCTCGCCGTGCGATGCGCCTTGAGATAGGTCGCGTCGATCATCACTGTCTTGGGTGGTGCCGCCTCGGATGACAGGCCCTCCATCATCCTGGCGAAGACACCCCGGTTACTCCATCGCTTCCAGCGGTTATAGAGCGTCTTTGCGGGGCCATATTCCTGGGGAGCATCGCGCCAGCGCAAACCATTGCGGTTGACGAAGATTATGCCGCTCAGAACGCGCCGGTCATCGACGCGAGGCTTGCCATGGCTCTTGGGGAAGAACGGCTGAAGCCGGGACATCTGAGCCTCCGTCAGCCAGAAAAGATTGCTTATCAATCAGTCTCCTTGCGGAGGCTGAATCATCCCACAAGCAGAAAATCAATGGGTCCCGACCCTAGGGA